>JACZJQ010000331.1 GCA_014860455.1 Bryobacteraceae bacterium
GTCGTCACGCCTGCCGCCGCCTCCGCCACGACGGTCGCCGCTGCCGCCGCGGTCACCGCCGCGGTCGGAATACTCGCGGCGCGCGCCCATGGGCGGCTGTGGCGGATCGGGCAGCGAAGCCATGCCGGCCGGGTAGACCACGACATGACGGAACGGCCCTGATCCAGCGCTTTCGGTGCGCAGATCGGTGTGGTCGCGCAGCGCCAGATGGATGATGCGGCGCTCGCGGCTGTTCATCGGGTTGAAGCGGAACGGCGTGCCGGAGTCGCTTACCTGTCCGGCGACGGTCAACGAGCCGAGCCGCAGCTCTTCCTGCCGCAGCAGCCGGAAATCGTTGGCGTCGAAGCAGATCTTGGCGTGCTCGTCGGGCGCCATACGGAGGACTTCCTGCGTCAACTGCTCGAGAGCGAGCAGGGCTTCGCCCTTGTTGGCGAGCAGGAGGTCGATCTCGGGCCCCTCGAATTTCACCACCAGGGTAGGCCCTTCGAAATAGGCCTTGGTGTCGTCACCATCGAAAAATTCGTAGGTGACGTCGAGGTCCATTGTGTCCAGGACTGCGTCAAGGAAGGCTTCAATCTTGTCGCCGGAGGTGTCGATGTTGTAGATGGTTCTTTCGTCGCTCATGGCCGTCCGAGCTGGTCTCTATTATTTCTTCTTCTTGGATGTTGCAGCCTGGACGGGTCCGGACATCGGCGCCAACTTGTTAAAAAAGTACTGTTGGACGATGCCGACCACGTTGCCAGTGAGCCAGTATAACACCAGGCCGCTGGAGGCGCTGTAGAACATAACGGTGAGGACGATTGGCATCATCGTCATCATCATTTTCTGCTGGGACTGGTCGCCGCCCGCGGTGGGCGTCATTTTCTGCATGAGGACCTGGGTGATGAGCATGAGAATGGGCAGAAAACGGATCATCCCGGCTTCGGGTTGCGACAGGTCACCCACCCATAGCCACGGCGCGCCGCGGAGTTCGATGGCTACGGAGAGGACCTTAAAGAATGCGAAGAAGAACGGCATCTGAAGAATCATGGGGATGCATCCGCCCAGCGGGTTGATGCCCTCGCTCTGGTAGAGCGCCATCATCTCCTCGTTCTGCTTCTGTTTGCGGGGATCCTTCATTGAGATCCCCTTGTACTTGTCGTTGATGGCCTGGATCTTGGGCTGCAGTTTCACCATCTTCTGGGCCGAGCGCATGGAGGTGTAGCGCAGCGGCAACAGAACGGTGTTGATGATGACGGTGACGATGACGATCGCCCAGCCCCAGTTGTGCGTGTAGTTATTGTTGAACCAGTTGAGGAACAAGAACAGCGGTTTGGCGATGAAGGAGAACCAACCCCAGTCGACCAGTTGTTCCAGTCGCGGGTGGGCCTGGCGCAGCAGGTCGAGATCCTTGGGTCCGACGAACAGGGTGGTGTCGATGGGCCCCTGAGTCCCGAAGGCGACCCCGACGTGGGGTAGTTCATCTTCGGAGCCGGTGCTCTTGAAGGTGTCCATCCAGGTCTGGAAGTCGGTGGTGAGGCCTGCTTCCGGCAGGATGACGGCGGCGAAGTAGGCGTCTTCGAGGCCGGCGAAACCGAATGAACCGGTCGTCAGCACGGGGCCTTCCTTGGCGATCTTGGCTTCCTCGACAATGAGTTTCGAGCTTGGGCTGTCGTAATGGACGCTATGCATCATGGACAGGGCGTTGTGGGCCGTCAGGTCGCCGAAGCCGCCGCGCCACGCCAGCAGGTGCGGCAGCGCCTGGCCGTTTTCGCTGATCTCTGAGACCAGCCGCGTACGGTAGTGCTTCTGGTCGAATTCAAAGATCTTGCTGGCCGAGGTTGTGCCGTCTGACCAGTTGAACTCGATGCGTCCCGGCGTTTCTTTCACCTGAAACAGCGCGTTGTTGAGGTCGGCCGAGGGTTTGCGGTTGCGGAACTGATAGGAGAAGGGGCGGCCGGTGAGTTTCTCGCCGCCCAGGTTGACCAGTTCGACCGGCTTGCCGTTGCTGTCCTTATAGTTCTTGAGCGTCCAACTGCGGATGGTCGCGCCGCGGTTGGAGAACACCACCCTGTAAACGCCGGTTTCGACGGCGATGGATGAGCGTTCCTCTGTATCGGCGAGTGCTGTGGCCGCGGTGGCGGGTGCGGCGGGGGTTGATGGCTTGCCTTTGGGCGCGGCGGGTTGCGGAACCGCTTCGGCGGCTTTAGCGGGAACCGGCGGGGCGGCCTGTTGTTCAGTTTTTAGCGCTGCTGGTTGCGGCTGCGTCGGCATCAGGTATTGCGAGCCGAGCAGCACGAGGCCCATCAGGCCGAAGGCGAGCAGTAGGCGCTTCTCCATCGAGAGTTCCTGCTTTTCGCCTGTAGGTTTCGGATTACCGGACTTGCCGTTATCTTGATCGGACATTGTAAATTCGTTGAACTCCTAGGGAACCGGGTCGAGGCCCCCGGCGTGGAAAGGATGGCAGCGGCTGAGACGTTTGAGCCCCAGCCAGACACCGCGTGCGGCGCCGTGCCGCTGGACGGCTTCGAGGGTATATTCCGAGCAAGTGGGGTGGAACCGGCACGCAGGAGGCAATACCGGCGAGACTGCCTGTTTGTAGACGCGTAGGAGAAAGACGATCAGGGTGCGCATCGCTGAACCAGCCTCTCCACCTCGCGGTCGAGGTCGGCCTGAAGGGTATCGAATGCGGCCCGGCGGAGGTTCATAACAATCCGCCATTGGGGGCCGATGCGCGGCAGGGCGCGGCGGATGGTCTCGCGGACGCGTCTGCGTATCCTGTTGCGCACATTGGACTTGCCGAGCGCACGGGAGGCCGTGAAGCCAATCCTTGGGCCGTCCGCACCAGCCGTGTCGAGGCAAAATGCGACGAAGCTTCGAGATGCCACCCTGGTCCCAAGTTCATAAACTTTCAGGAACTCGGAGCGTTTCAGCAGCCGGCTGGACTTAGTGAACAGCAGGCGCGTCTGTCCGCCCGTTGCGGCTGGATTAACGGGCGGTCTTGATGGCCCGTTCGTCACTGACGGTCAACTTATGGCGGCCGGCTGCCCGGCGGCGGGCGAGCACGGCGCGGCCGTTCTTGGTCTTCATCCGGGCGCGGAACCCGTGACGCTTCGCACGGCGGTGGTTATTCGGCTGAAATGTTCTCTGCGGCATATGGATCCTTCGGGAATGCCCACTCTTCCGGGCGGAGCAATAGCTTCCGCCACCCCGTGGTGGCGCAAGTTCCAGTATAGGGGGGCTTGCGGCAGGGTGTCAATTCGCCTCAGACGATCGATGTAGGATTGGGCCTTGCACATCTCTATAAGATCTCGTATAATCAAAGCTCCGCCCGTGGGGACAGCCCCACCCTCTGTCCCCACGCCGCCCCGGGGCGGACCGTACCCCACGGTCCGCCCCACCCCAAACAGTTCAATTGTCATCGACGCCCAGGTTCTGGCCTGGTGCAATTTCCGTACCATGTGAGTCGGAGTTCCACTTTATCTCATCCTTTCCATTGAGACGGCATAACCTTCAGGGCGTGATTGTCGTCTTGAAATCAGGTACAGCCGAGAAGATCTGACGGCCAACCGAGCCCATGTGGGCTGGGTGGCTCCCTTCAGGAACCAATATGCAGCCGCAACCGATACCGCAACCCAGACCTCAGCCGCAGCCGGCGCCAGAGCACCCGCAACGGCCGAAACGTGGACGCAACCTATTGATTCTGTTTGGTATTCTTGCCGCCGCCGGCATCGTCGCCTACACCCAGCGGGCGAGCCTGATGCCATCGACGGGAGGCCCTGGCGGCGTCATTGCGGCCGTCAAAACAGTCCCGGCCAGCACTGGCTCGATCGAGAACACCCTGCGGCTGACTGGAATTACGATGGCCGAACGGTCGGTTTCGCTGATCGCGCCCCAGATGCGCGGCCACCGCGGCGGCGGGGCGACGGTGATCGTTTCGGGCGGTCGCGGCGGCGGTGGTCAGATGATGGTTCAGATGAGCAGCGGTGGC
>JACZJQ010000332.1 GCA_014860455.1 Bryobacteraceae bacterium
CCCCCATCTTCAACGGCAAGGACACCACCGGCTGGCACATCTCCCAGGTCAACCACCACGGCAACACCAAGGCCTGGACCGTCAAAGACGGCGTCCTCATGGTCACCCAGGACAAGCCCGGCAACGGCGGTATCCTCCTCACCGACAAGCGCTACAAAAACTTCGAAGTCTCCCTCGAAATCAACCCCGACTTCGGCTGCGACGGCGGCCTCTTCCTTCGGTCCAATGAAAAGGGCCAGGGCTACCAGGTCATGATCGACTACCTCGAACGCGGCTCCGTCGGCGGCATCTACGGCGAAGGTCTCAAGGACGTCAAAGCCGACAACGCCAAAGCCCGCGCCGAGTGGCAGAAGCTCTACAAAAAAGGCGAATGGAACCACCTCCGCGCCCGCATCGAAGGCGACATCCCCCACATCCAGGTCTGGCTCAACGGAACCCAAATCGTCGATTGGACCGATTCCGCCAACCACCTCAACGACGGCGCCACCGACGGCATGATCGCCGTCCAGGCCCACTTCACCAACGAGAAAACCCCCCGCTGGGTCCCCGGCGGCTTCCACCGCTTCCGCAACATCGCCGTCAAGGAGCTCAACTAACCATGACCAGACGCGACGCGGCCCGGGCCACCGCCATCTCGGCCCTCTCCTACTCCCGCATCCTCGGCGCCAACGACAAAATCGGACTCGGCGTCATCGGCACTGGCGGCCGCGGCCAGTACGTCATGTCCCGCTTCCAGATCCAGCCCGACCTCGAAGTCCGCGCCGTCTGCGACGTCTATGGCGTCCGCCTCGACCAGGCCCAGGGCAAGGCCCCCGGCGCCAAGGCCTTCACCAAACACGAAGACCTTCTCGCCCTCAAGGAAGTCGACGCCGTTCTCATCGGCTCCCCCGACCACTGGCACAAGGACCACGCCTGCGACGCCATGCAAGCCGGCAAGGACGTCTACGTCGAAAAGCCCCTCTGCCGCACCCTCGACGAAGCCCCCATCCTCGTCCGCACCGCCCGCAAGACTGGGCGTGTCTGCCAGGTCGGCATCCAGCAGCGCTCCGGACCCATCTACATCGAACCCCTCGAAAAATACGTCAAGTCCGGCCGCATAGGCAAAGTCAACTGGGTCGAAGCCGTCTGGAACGACGGTCCCCCCCGTCCCTCACCCCGCCTCACCCAAATCGCCGAAGTCCGCCAGCAACCCTCCAACCTCGACTGGGTCCGCTTCCTCGGACCCGTCGCCTATCGCGACTGGAACCCCCGCCAGTACTTCAACTTCCGCTCCTACCTCGACTTCAACGGCGGCCGCCTCACCGACTTCGGCCACCACTGGATGGACGTCGTCCACATGTACATGGGCGAACGCGCACCCGACTCCGCCGTCACCGCCGGCGGCATCTTCCACTCCGGCGAAGGCCGCGACGCCCCCGACACCGTCACCGCCTTGTTCGAATACCCCGGCTTCGTCGTCAGCTTCCAGTCCCTCATCACCGGCAACCCCCTGCCCTACGGCGTCACCTTTTACGGCGACCAGGGCAAGCTCCACGTTGACCGCAATCGCTACACCTTCACCCCGCCCGGCAAGGCCCCGGAAATCGAAACAAAACAAATCCCCGGCGACATCACCACCGACCACGTCCGCAACTTCCTCGACTGCTGCAAATCCCGCAGCCTCCCCAACGGCGACGTCGGAGTGGCCGCCATCTCCATCGTCCCGCCCCTTCTCGCCGTCAAATCATACCTGGAGAAACGGCGCCTGAAGTACGACGCCACCCACATGATGGTCCTTCCTGGGTGAGACTAATAACAATGGACTACACCTATCTCGACATCGCCAAGATGATCGACCACTCCCTGCTCAACCCCACCCTCGACGAAAAATCCCTCGAGCAGGGCATCCGCCTCGCCCTCCATTACGACGCCGCCAGCGTCTGCATCATGCCCTTCGCCCTCTCCCGCTGCGCCGGGATGCTCAAGCACAGCAACGTCCGCGCCTCGACGACAATCGGCTTCCCTCACGGCGGCCACACCACCGCCACCAAAATCGCCGAAGCCGCCCAGGCCCTCGCCGACGGCGGCGAAGAGTTGGACATGGTCGTCAACATCTCCAAGGTCCTCTCCGGCGATTGGGACTATGTCCGCCAGGACATCGGCGCGATTGTCGAACTCGCCCACCAGGCTGGCCAGAAGGTTAAAGTCATCTTCGAAAACGCTTACCTCAACGACGGCCAGAAGATCCGCCTCTGCCGCATCTGCTCCGATGTCAATGCCGATTGGGTGAAAACCTCCACCGGCTATGCCCCCGGTGGCGCCACCATTGAAGATCTTCAGTTGATGCGCCGCCACTCCGCCCCCCACGTCCAGGTGAAGGCCGCCGGCGGCGTTCGCGATCTCGACGCCCTGCTCCGCGTTCGCGCCGCTGGCGCCACCCGCTGCGGGGCCACCCGCACCGCCGAAATGCTCGACGAGTGCCGCCGCCGCCTCGGCCTCGACCCCCTGCCCCGCCTCGATTTCGTTACCCCCACCGGAGGATACTAATTACCATGATGAAACTCGGATTCGTGAGCGCCATCCTGCCCGACCTCTCGCTTGAAGAGGTCGCCCAATTCGCCAAACTCGCCGGCTACGATTGCGTCGAACTCATGTGCTGGCCCGTCGGCAAGAGCGAGCGCCGCTACGCCGGCGTCACCCACGTCGACGTCACCAACTTCAAGAAGTCCGACGCCGCTCGCGTCAACGACATCATGGCCGCCGCCGGCGTCTCCATCAGCGGACTCGGCTACTACCCGAACCCCCTCTGCGCCGACCCCGCCGAATCCAAGGCCTACATCGACCACATCAAGAAGGTGATCGACGCCTCGGCCCTTCTCGGTGTCGGCATCATGAACACCTTCATCGGCCGCGACCACACCAAGACGATCGACGAAAACTGGCCGCGTTTCCTCAAGAGCTGGAAGCCCGTCATCGAGCGTGCCGAAGCCAAGGGCGTGAAGGTCTGCATCGAGAACTGTCCGATGTCGTTCACCCGCGACGAATGGCCCGGCGGCAAGAATCTCGCGGTCAGCCCGCGCGTCTGGCGCCGCATGTTCGAGGACATCCCGAACCCCAACTTCGGCCTCAACTACGACCCCTCCCATCTCGTCTGGCAGCGCATGGACTACATCAGCCCCCTGCGCGACTTCGCCTCGCGCATCTTCCACGTCCATGCTAAGGACGCCCGCCTCGACCAGGAACGCCTCGACGACGTGGGCCTGCTCGCCTACCCGAACGAGTACCACACCCCCAAACTCCCCGGCCTAGGCGAAATCAACTGGGGCCGTTTCATGTCGGTCCTTTCGAGCACCGGCTACCAGGGCTCAGTCTGCGTCGAAGTCGAGGACCGGGCCTACGAAGCCACCCTCGAATCCCGCCAGGCCGCCTTATATCAAAGCCACCGCTACCTCCGCCAATTCATGGCGTGAATGGTACATTCATCCCTGCGGGGCTGACAGTGAGGCTCAAGCGCAGCCGCAGGACGTACTGGGGCACTTGACCACCTCCCGGCTGACTCGATCTATTCGAGCGGATGAAGTTCAAGAAGGGTCAGGGACACCGTTGGCTTGCCAACTCGCCTCTTCTCGCGTCTTTGAACACGCACGAGCCAACGTTTCCCCGCAAGCTGTTCTTTCTCAATTCGCTCGAGATACTCTTGACTGAATTGGGTGCCGACCTTCCCTCTTAGGATTTGTCCCGTGAGGTCCTTTAGTTCAAAACGCCCGGCGATGGGCAGAACCCCAAGGAGTTCAGCCTCAGTTTCAATGATGTCCTCTGAAATGTCGTACGCCTCGGCCCGTCTATATGCTCGCTCGATTGTCTCTTCGTCAAGCGACAAGTCCGTTTCACCCTCCACCAATCGGAACACAGCGTCGTTGTTGCGAATCGTCTTGAACAGATCTTTGAGAGCGCTGAACACGCGAACTGGGACGGTTTCAATCATCTCCTCAAACTCAACATCCCCTTCTGACACAAAATTCTGAATCAGACTGGTTGCCCGCGCAGTTGCTTGTTTCAGAGGTGAGTCAAACATCGGAGCTCCATGCTCGTCTAGTTCCTCCAAGATGAAACCGAAGGAACCATGGAGGATTTCCGTGACATGAAGGCGAGAAGACGCGACGTCTTTAATAGGTCCGTATGCGGTGAGATTCCCTCCTTCGTCCGTCGCCCAGAGTTTTGTTATTAAATCCTGAAAGTCACCGATCGCGCGTCCCACGAACCCAGCTGAAATTCCACGGCTGCCAAAGACCGGGTCACCTCCAAAGAATAAGGCCACCTCGGCGAATCGCTCCTCTTCCGCCGCTTTGAGTTCGGTCAGTCGGCCCGCGACTTCGTCGCGGCGCTGTTCGATTCCCATCCGCCCCACATAATCGAACTCTGGAATGGTCTCCAGAAGTTCGTTCAGCGCCGCCAAGTTGGCCTCAAGGCTCTGTTGTTCGATCCTGCGGCTCATGCTGTGTCCTTCAGCTCTATTAGGGCTCTGGCATCCACGTCGTCCTTAAGGTCATCGAGTGGCACTTCCAGCATCCCCTTCCACAAGTAAGTGTCTCTTCTGTGGGAGAACAACCCGAAGTAGTACCTCGTACGTTTCACCAACTCTTCAGGAGTTGTGGCCAGCGCATCAAGATCAACGTAATGGGCATCGCAGTCGAAGCTGAGCTTGGTGGCGGCGGGGGTGAATAGATGCTGGTTGTCGTTGAGCAAGTTCCGCCAACCTTGATGGTTGGTCAGCAGATTGGGAGGCCTATGGAAAAAGGTGACGATGTCGATGTCGTCGGGTGCGCGTTGCTTCCTCTGCTCAATGTCCTCCACAAAGCTTCCATCCACCCAATGAAATCCCCGCGTGATGCCAATCTCTCGCAGTTCCTTGCGCAATTCGAGCAAGCCACTGAGTATTTGAAGACGGCGGCGGGAGGTGCCCAGGCGTTCAACAACCTTCACGAGCGTCGTTCTGTAAGGCGACGTGGTCGCTCCGTCCGTGGGAGTTGAGATGAATGGCGGTAGGACGCCCGAGTTATTGAACGGGGGGATCTCAGACGGCGGCATGGCTGCGCTACAATCATATCGGTTTTTCCCGAGAAGGGGTACAGGGCTGTCACTCTCAATCATGCAGAATTGGGGGCCGATTGGCTCATCACGGCTATCCGGGGCAACCTGCACCTGGCAGAAATAGGCTGGACGTTGGGCCCTACGATGGCCGTTTTCCAGAACCTGCTTCCGGAACATCGGAGTTTGCAACTGGGCGTTCCACTGGCCGCCACAAGCGTTGTGGGACCGGCTCTGGCCTGCCGTCTCGGCAATCATGCCGGGGTCGCTTGCTGCTCGCCTCTGCTCTCCTCGGTTGGCGTTCCTCCCTGAGTCGTAGAATCGGAAACGAGCAGCGCATGCAGAGGCAATTCCAAGTCGTCATCGAGCGGGACACCGAAGGCTACTACGTAGCATCCGTCCCCCAACTCCCCGGTTGCCACACCCAGGCCCGGTCCCTTGATGAAGTCATGTCCCGCAGCCGCGAAGCCATCGAACTCTGCCTAGAGGTCGAAAAGCCGCCTCAAGTCGCGTAAGCTGGAATCGTGGAGGGATCCAGATGGCAGCATCCTCGAATCAGGTGAAGGAGTTCCTTCTCGCGCGCCAGCAGCACGATCCCGCAGCCTCCGTCGATTGGTCCGCCCGCCGCAGCCAGTGGGTCAAGGCGATCAAGGCGTTGTATCGTTTCGTCCAGCACGACCTGCTGGCCGGCGCCATCTCCGCTGGCCTTGTCACCACTTCCATCAGCGACAAGTCGATCGAAGAGGAGTTCCTCGGCAAGTACAAGGCCCCCGAACTCACCATCAAAATGGGCGGCGAATCCGTCCGCCTGTCCCCGCGCGGACGCAACACCATCGGCACGCAGGGCCGCGTCGATCTCGTCGGCGATCTAGATACGGTCACCCTCTTGCTCGACGCCGAGGGCTCCTGGACCGTTGTGCTTTCGCGTGTTCCCCGCAACGTCGTTCCTCTTGACGACAAGTCTTTCACCGCGGCGCTCAAGCAGGTCATGCGATAGGCCATGCCGGAGTTCATCGCCGAGCGGGACCACGACTTGCACGGCGTCTTCCTCTGGTACCGCCGCC
>JACZJQ010000036.1 GCA_014860455.1 Bryobacteraceae bacterium
CCCGACGCTCAGCATCGTCATCGGACCCTGCTTGATCCTGAACTCCACGCTCGCCCCGCTGCCCGGCTTGCCGTGATACTTGAGCAGCGAACGCAGCACCGGCCTGCCCTCGGCGATATTGATGTGATGCGGCCCATCGTGGCCCACCAGCACGAAGCCCTCCTTGAAATCCACCGGATGAAACTCCGCAAAGCTGCCGCCGATGTCGATCCGGTCCATCAACAGCATGGCGATGCAGGTCTTCAAATCGGACTCGCCGCACATCGGGAACCCGGCGGCCGTCAGCAGCGAGTTGCCGACAATCAGGTTCGTCACCAGTTCCCGCAACGGGCTGCCGTTCTCGCCTTCGTAGTAATACGCAAGCCCGTCCAGTTCGTGATGGACAACGAATCGGTCCAGCGTCGCCGCCGCAAACGCCGCCCGGTGCAGGTGTTCATCGGTCAACTTCGACGTCACCGGATCCACGCCCGGATCCGGCGTGTCGAATAGATCCAGAATCTCGGCCGACTTCCGTTCGACTTCCTCCGGCGTCACCTGCCGGCTCAGCGCCACCAGATCGTCGGCCTCGGTCTGGACAATGTGGCAGCCGAACGCCGCGGTCAGCGACGCCTGGTCTGTCTGCATGTCCAGCATGTGTTCGATCGGGTGGCCGAAATGCCCGATCCGCGCCCGCTTGACGTCATGCAGAGCCATGGCCACATCGCACCAGCCGCGGATCTCGGCCTCGGCCTGCGGATCGTTGTCCAGCGTCCCCAGCACCACCTCGGGCACGCGCTTGCCCATGCGGATGGCCACGCCGGTGAACTCCGGCACCGAGCAGAAATCGTCGTTGGCAAGCTGCATATGCGTCGTCGCCCGCGCATAATCCATCGCCCGGAGCGGCTGCAACGCCACCAGCACGATCGGCACATCGGTATTCCGCAAAATCGCCGCGAAACTGGCCGACGTGGCGTAGGTCAGCATGTCGCAGAACAGCAGGTCCAGGTCGGCGGCCTTGATCCTTGGGACAAGTGCATACGCATCTTGCGCCTTGTCCACCATGCCAAACTCAACTACCTCGGCGCCCGTCGCCTGCACCCTTTCGACGAGAATCCGCATCTTCGCCATCAACTCGTCCAGCAGCCCCGGAAACTGCTTCCAATACACGTGGTAGCCCACGCCGAAAATGCCGATCCGCGCCGTGCGCGCTTTCCGTCTTGCCACTCTCATCGCTCAGCTCTCCCTTCTCGCCCGCCCGCCTGTGGCCAGGATAATCCACGCCAGCGGATAGAGCACCGCCGACACCAGAAACACCGGCGCAAAGCCTGACGCATCCACCGCCGGACCGACAATCAAGTTCGACAACATCCCCGCCACGCCGCCGCAAGTACCCGTCAACCCAACGGCCGTCCCCACCTCTTCCGGCCTCACCGTGTCGCCGATCAACGTGATGTAGTTCGCAATCCAGATGCCGTGCGCAAACATCAGCACCGACATCAGCGCGATCGCCATCTGCGCCGTCCCGGCCGTCGACGCCAGCCACGACGCCGGCGTCAGCATCGCCGCCCCGAGCATCAGCGTGATCCGCGCACGCCGCGGCGTCCAACCCCGGCTCACCAGTTGATCCGACACCCGCCCGGCGGCAATGTTGGTCACACCCAGCGCGAAAAACGGAATCCACGTCAGGTTGCCGATCTCAACCAGGCTCAGCCCGCGCTCCCGCGAAAGATACTGCGGAATCCAGAACATGTAGAAGTAGAAAACCGGGTCGAAGAAGAACCGCGCCGCCATGAACCGCCGCATCTCTCTGCGTCTGAGCAACGCGCCGAAACTCACGCCCGTCCTCGACTGAACCGCGTTGCCGGCCTCCACGCCCCGGAACGCCGCGAACCAAGCCACAACCCACAGCATCCCCAGCGCCGCCGTCGCGTAGAACGCCGCCCGCCATCCATACAGCCCCGTCCACCACACCGTCAGCGGTGGCGCGATGACCGCCCCAAATGCCGACCCGCCATTAGCAAACCCCACCGCCAGGGCCCGCCGCTTGACACTCATCCATTCCACCGCGCCCTTGGTCGCCGCCGGGAAACACGCCCCCTCGCCCACGCCCAGCACAAACCTCGACGCCCCCAGCATCCACGGCCCGTTGGCGAACCCATGCGCCGCGCTCGCCACTGACCAGATTCCCACCGAAATCGCCAGCCCCAACCGCGTCCCCATCGCGTCCATCAACCGCCCGCCCAGCGAGAACATCACCGTGTAGCTCAGCACGAACATGAACACCACGCGCGAGTAAACCGCGTTTGACATGCCGAACTCGGCCGTAATCTGCGGCGCCAGTACGCTCAGCACCTGGCGGTCCAGGAAGCTCAACGCCGTGGCAAAAAACAGCAGCGTGCAAAGCAACCACGCCCGACGCTCGCTCACCCGCAGCCGCCTTCCGCCGCCCATCGGCAGGCGCGCCACTCCAGCCGTGTCGCCGTGCATCTCATGCGGCAGCCATTATATCGATGGCACATGCCGGAATCCCTTACACTGGCTCTGTCACGCCATGAGCCACCTACTCATCACCCGCCAGGACCGCGTCCTGCGCCTCACCCTCAACCGCCCCAATGAAAACAATCTCCTGACCGAGCAACTCTGCCGCGATCTCGTCTCCACCCTTCGCGACGCCGGCCGCGACCGCACCGTCGGCTCCGTTCTCATCGAGGCCGCCGGCCCCATGTTCTGCGCCGGCCTCGATCTCGAAAAAGGACTTCTCCCCGAAGCCGCCGAGATCACCGAAACCCACGAACGCCTGTTCACCTTCGGCCTGCACTACCACAAGCCCATCGTCGCCGCCGTTCAGGGCCCCTGCCTCGGCGCAGGCGTCGGACTCATCGCAAACGCCCATGTCGTCGTCGCCGCCCAAGGCACGCAATTCGCCCTCACTGAAATCCGCCACGGCTTCTGGCCCTTCACCACC
>JACZJQ010000333.1 GCA_014860455.1 Bryobacteraceae bacterium
CACCACGCCCGCCGCCACCAGCGTCAACTTCAGTCCCGCCACCGCCGGCTTCGCAGCCACGCTCTGAACTGGCTCAACCCGAGCCGCTTTCGGCGCCGCCATCTCTCTCGCCGGCGCCACCACCGTCTCCGGTTGCTCCGCCGCCCGCGGCACAGGAATCGGAATCACCGGAACCGGCGCCCTCATCGCCTCGCCTGCCGCCATCTTCGGCGCCACAGGCGCAGCCGGAGCGACAGGCCGCGCCGCCGGCGTCTGGATCACCGCCGCGGGCCTCCTTCCATGCTCCTCAATCGCCCCAGCCAGCGCCCTAACGAATTCCCCGCAACTCCCAAACCGCCCTTCCGCACTCTTCGCCAGCGCCCTCATCAGCACCGGATTCACCCGCCGCGCCATCTCCGAATCCGGCAGCTCCAGCGCCGGCGGCTCCATATGCACAATCTGGTAAACCAGCGAGCTCAGCGTCTCCGCGTCAAACGGCTTCCTCCCCCCAAACGCCTCAAACGCCACCACCCCCAGCGCATACTGGTCCGTCCGCGCGTCCACCTTTTCCCCCCTGATCTGCTCCGGCGACATATAGAACGGCGAACCCAGCACCGTCCCCGTCATCGTCAGCGTATGCGCCGAGATCTTCGCCACCCCAAAGTCGGTCACCTTCAGCCGCGCATCCGGCGTCACCAGCAAATTCGCCGGCTTGATGTCGCGGTGGATCACGCCCTGCGCATGCGCATAATCGATCGCCTCGGCCGCCTGCTTCAACAGGCTCATCACCACCTGCGTCTGCAGCGGCCGCCCCTCGCCCAGCAGCGACGCCAGCGTCCGCCCCGGCACATACTCCATCGCGATAAACGCCATCGTCTCGTTCGGCTTCACCTGCTCATAGCCGAACTGATAAATCGTCACGATGTTCGGATGCGACAGCCGCCCCGCCGATTGCGCCTCCCGCTCCAGCCGCTCCTGCATCCGCGCCCGCTCACCCACGTCGTCGATGTCATAGAGCCGGATCGTCTTCAGCGCCACCTCGCGCCGGATCACCGGGTCAAACCCCTTGAACACAATCCCCATGCCGCCCCGCCCAAGCTCACCCGTCACTTCATACTGCCCGAAACGACGCATACCGGCGATTATAGTCCAGATTCATCAACTTGAATTGCTCACCACGCCTGGTGCTGGTGAGAAGTTCAGGTTAACTCCACCCAATCCAATTGCCCGCCCATCCCCTCGCGGTATATGATCATTGCCAAATCCTGAATTAGGAGGTGCGGATCTGAAACGCCGAACCTTTGCCGCCGCCACCGCCGCCGCCGCCGCCGCTGCGGCCGGATGCGCAGCCCGCCTCGCCCCGGGCTACCGATTCTTCACCAAAGACCAGGCCCGCACCATCGACGCCTGGACCGAATGCCTCATCCCCGCCGACGACATGCCCGGCGCCTCCCAGGCCCAAGTCGTCCGCTACATCGACCTCCAACTCACCCGCCGCTTCAAGAAACTTCAGGAACCCTACCAGCGCGCCTCCGAAGCCATCAACGCCATGGCCTCCCGCGCCCACGCCAAATCCTTCGCCGACCTGCCCCTAGACCAGCAAACCGCCCTTCTCCAGACCATCGAGAAGGGCCAGGGCTACAAATCCATCTGGGGCAACGACGGCGGCAAGTCAGCCTTCGACATGGTCCTCAACCACACCATGCAGGGCTTCTTCGGCAACCCCCGCCATGGCGGCAACCGCGATTACGCCTCCTGGCGCCTCGTCGGTGTCCCGCCGCTCCCGGTCCGCGGCCGCCTCCACTACACGTTTAAGGAGAACAGCTAATGGCAAGGAGAACAGCGAATGGCGCTCGATAAAGTGGACGCCGTCATCGTCGGCGCCGGCGCTGCCGGACCCATCATCGCCAAGGAACTCGTCCTCGCCGGCCATCACGTCGTCCTGCTCGAACGCGGCAAGTTCTACCAGCCCTCCGACTGCCGCAAAGACGATCTCTACAACCAGCGCACCACCATCCTCGGCAACGCCTTCGGACCCGACTCCGAAGGCGAACCCCGCGTCTCCGTCGATGCCCGCGGCCGCGAACGCCTCATCCTGCCCTGGGAAGGCGGCTACAACAACAACGCTTCCTGCGTCGGCGGCGGCACCCTCTCCTACGGCGCCATGGCCTGGCGCTTCCACCCCCTCGACTTCACCATGCGCTCCAAATACGGCGCCATCAAGGACTCCACCCTCGACGACTGGCCCGTCACCTACGACGACCTCGAACCCTACTACGAACGCGCCGAATGGGAAATCGGCGTCTCCGGCGACGATTCAAACAACCCCTTCAAAGGCCCCCGCAACCGTCCTCTCCCCATGCCGCCCGTCGGCCCGCCCTCCATCGAACACCGCACCCTCGACGCCGCCGCCCGCAAAATCGGCCTCCACCCCTTCGACATCCCCATGCTGCGCAACTCCGTTCCCTACAACGGCCGCCCCGCCTGCATGCGCTGCCGCTGGTGCGTCGGATTCGCCTGCGAAGTCGACGCCAAATGCGGCACCCAGAACACCGTCCTCCGCACAGCCCTCAGAACCGGCAACCTCGAACTCCGCACCGAATGTATGACCCGTGAAGTCACGGTCGACGACCACGGCCGCGCCACCGGCGTCGAATATTACGACGAGAACGGCCGCCTCCAGGAACAACCCGCCTCCCTCGTCGTCGTCAGTTGCGGAGCCAACGAGAGCGCCCGCCTTCTTCTGAACTCAAAGAGCAAACTCTTCCCCCAAGGCCTCGGCAACCGCTACGACTGGGTCGGCCGCAACCTCCAGGGCCACAACTACACCGGCGCCTTCGCCCTCTTTGAACAGGATATGTACGACGACCTCGGTCCCGGCGCTTCCATCGCCGTCTGCGACTACAACCACGGCAACCCCGGCCTCGCCGGCGGCGCCATGCTCGCCAACGAGTTCATCCGTCTCCCCATCCAGGCCTTCGGCGCCACCCCGCCCGGCACACCCCGCTGGGGCAAGCCCTTCAAGGACTTCATGCGCCAAAACTACCGCCGCACCGTCGCCGTTCAGGGCCCCACCCAGGAGATCCCCACCTGGGACTCCCGCGTCGAGCTCGACCCCAAAATCAAGGACAAATGGGGCATCCCCGTCCTCCGCATGTCCGGCTTCCGCCACCCCCATACCGTCGAAATCGGGGAGGCCATGTCCTTCAAGGCCGAAGCGTGGCTCAAAGCCGCCGGCGCCATCCAAACCTGGCGCAAAGTCGGCGGCCGCGGCTTAAGCGGCGGCCAGCACCAGGCCGGCACCGTCCGCATGGGTAAAGACCCCAAAACCTCCGCCGTCGACCAAAACTGCCGCGTCCATGAATCCGACAACGTCTACGTCGTCGACGCCAGCGTCCATGTCACCAACGGCGGCTTCAACCCCGTACTCACCATCATGGCCCTCGCCTACCGCGCCGGTGACCACCTCGTCGCCCGCATGAAAGGGGCCCGCGCATGAAACCCCTTCTCGTCATCGCCCTCGTCGC
Organism: Bryobacteraceae bacterium; assembly: GCA_014860455.1. Taxonomy (GTDB): domain Bacteria; phylum Acidobacteriota; class Terriglobia; order Bryobacterales; family Bryobacteraceae; genus PNKE01. The sequence goes on from JACZJQ010000333.1 coordinate 3,507, forward strand.
CGCCGGCGTCGTCCTCATGGTCCCCCTCGGCAGCTTTGTCTACGAGTCCGGCGGACCCGACGCCTGCGGCCGCTGCCACGAGATCGGCCCTCAAGTCGAAAAGTGGAAGGTCTCCACCCACCGCGACGTCTCCTGCGACAAATGCCACGGCGACGCCCTCACCATGGAAGCCCGCTTCCATCTCAACAACCTCCACCGCCTCCGCACCCACATCCGCGACGAAGCTCCCGAGCGCCCCCGACTCAAACTCGACGACGTCCTCCGCATGCAGCAGCAGTGCCAGTCCTGCCACCAGCAGCAGTTCGCCGCCTGGCGCAACGGACCCCACTCGGTCACCTACGAATCCATCTTCCTCGACAAGCAACACAACGCCGAACGCAAGATGATGGACGACTGTCTCCGCTGCCACGCCATGCACTTCGAAGGCGCCATCAAAGACCTGGTCGACCCCGTTTCAACCGAAGGTCCGTGGAAACTCATCCGCCAGGACCTGAAAGACTCTCCCGCCATCCCCTGCCTCTCCTGCCACTCCGTCCACCGCCAGGGCCAACCCCTCCGTGGCCACGTCCGCAAGGCGGTCATCTCGCGCAAGGAAGAGCTCGTCCGCCCCTCCATCGGCTTCTTTGACCGCCGCTCGCAATCCGGCATCGCCGTCGAAATGCTACCTGTCCCCCAGGTCCTCGACGCCGAACGCCCCATCCGCATGAGTCCTGATAAACGCCAGGCCCTCTGCTACCAGTGCCACGCCCCCTGGACCGCCTCCCTCGTCTCCACCGGCGACGACCGCACCCCCATGGGCGTCCACGAAGGCATCTCCTGCCTCGCCTGCCACGACCCCCATCGCGGCTCCACCCGCGCCAGTTGCGCCACATGCCACCCCAAGATGTCCAACTGCAACCGCGACGTCGAAACCATGGACACGTCGTTCTTCAACAAGGACTCCAAACACAACATCCACTGGGTCAACTGCGCCGACTGCCACCCCAAAGGCATCCCAGTCAAACACGCCTCCCGGCCCATCGCCGAGTAGAAAGCCAACCCCCATCCCGCCATCGTCGCCCGGCGCATTGCCCCGCCATGCGCCGTGAAAATCCAACTCCGCCTCGCGGATTTCACCCTCCCAATTCAAACAATACGGCGAAGGCCAGAATCTGGTAGACTCTTTTCATCTTGGATGCATGAGGACGCAGTCTCCCTCTCCGCTCCGGGTCTGCTTGGAGGAGAAAAATGAAGAAACTTTTCGCGCTGCTCGCCGGCGCATTTCTTGCCACCACACTGTCCGCCGCCCCAATCGGCTACAGCGTCAATTCGAACGATAGCGATCGCCTTTATCGGATCGATCTCACCACCGGCGTCGCCACCGACCTCGGCGCACTCACTTTCGGCGATGCCGAAGGTCTTGAAATCGTCAACGGAACCATCTATGGAATCGGCGGATCGACAAACGAATTCTGGAATCTGTCGACCCCGCCGGGCAGCCTCATCGGCGCAACAGGCACTCGCAACGGAACCGATGCCGGGCTTGGTTACAGCCCCGCCACCGGCACTCTCTATAACCTGAACGGCACCTCCGGATTAACCAGCCTCTACACCGTGAACATGGCCACGGGCGCCACCTCGCTGGTCGGCTCCTCCCAGGCCTTCGGCGACAACCTCGCCATCAACGGCTCCGGCGCTGCTTATGCCATCGATGGCATCTTCGCTGATTCTCTCTACTCCATCGACCTCTCCACCGGCTCTGCCACCCTGGTCGGCTCCCTCGGACTAGGCAACATCAGTGTGCAGTTCGGCAGCGATTTCGATGAGGCCGGAATCCTCTGGGCTCTCAGCAGCAACGGCGAAATCTACCAGGTCAACACCCTCACCGGCGCGGCCACTTTCCAGGCTCTGGTCCGCCTCGATTCCATCACCGGAGCAACCCTCAGCGGCTTTGAGGGTTTGGCCGTCGACGGTGGCGCAGCTGCCATCCCCGAACCCGCAACCTACCTCGGCATGTTCGGCGCGCTCACCGCCTTGGCCCTCCTCCGCCGCCGCCGGTCCAACTAACCCTCACGCCTCCCATCCCGTCCACCCAACAGGAGGGCCATGCAAGCACCCGCTCGCAGACCCTCCTGCTTCTGTCTGCGCCCCCCATCGGTCGCACCCGGCCGAATCCTCCTTAAAAGGTCCGCGCCCGGCCAAGCCTGAACCCCGCCTCTCGCCACCCCAACGCCATCCCCCCAAACGCCCTCCAGCCACCGGCTAAGATCGATGGCAACAAAAATGGCCCGGCTCACACAGAGGCGAGGCCGGGCCGGGTGCAACTCCTACACTGCGCTTCCTACGCGCCGTAGATTTCCAAATAGCCCTCGAACGCGTCCAAGTGGCTCATGGAACCATTCAGCAGATTCAAATAAACCCGCTTCAACGTCGTGTTCGTCTCGGTCTCCAGGATCTTCTCCAGGTCCGCAATGTCGGTCTTTTCCACAAGCACGCCCACTTCCAGCGCGTCTTTAACCGACACATCGCCCTTCGCGATCAGGTCCGTATACAGCTTCTGCAAGTCCGTGTTCACAAACTCGCCCTCCGCCTTGTCCTTCGCCGGGTCCGCGATCCCGTTCGCCGTCAACAACCGCCCCAGTGTGTCAAAGTGCCGCTGTTCGCTCTCCGAGATCCGGTCGAACACACGCAGCCCGTACTTCTTGAACAGATAGGTGTAGACGTCTCGCGCCAACTTCTCTTCCTCGCGCATGAACTTCAGTTGCTCCACCTGTTCCGCGCCCAGCGGCGTCGCCGTTGCCGTGCATGTCAGGCACGTACCCGTTCCCTGCCCGCCCATGCCCGGAGCCGTGCTCGGCGGACCGAACTTACCCACCCCTGCCGGGGCCCCGAATCCCTGCGCCGCCGCCGGGATGGCCACGAAGCCAATGAGAAGGACAACCGCCATGGCCGTCCTGATTGCGTTTGCGTTAAATCTGCGAACCGACATTGTGTACTCCTGCTGTGATTTGAATTGCTCGGACGTACATATTCACTACACGCCGGGGGCCATCGCCCTGCCGCGCGCCGCCATATGCCATAAGGCCTTTGTCTTGTCTGAGTTGCCGCTTGCGGCCCTGCCCCGTCGGCCGCCCGGAGCGCCACGCGGAGCCCCGGATTCTCTGCGCACCAGTGCAAGCCTTGCACGGTCTGCGCCCGGGCCTGGCGCGGGCGCTATCTCTTCTTGTACGCCACCAACATCCCGTCCCGCTTCTCGTCCGAGGCCCGAATCGTCACCGACTCATAATCCTTGCTGGCCTTCATGTACTCCAAAAAATCCGCCATCGCCCGCGCCGACACGATCACGTTATCGGCCACCACCACCGCGCCCTTCCTCAGCTTCGGCTCCACGGCTTTCAGGTACTTCAGGTAATCCGGCTTATGCGCGTCGATATAGATGAAGTCGTACTCGCCCTCCAGCTTCGGCAGCACCGCCAGCGCGTCGCCCGCCACCACCTTCACCGTCTTGCTCAGCCCCACCTCGGCCACACGCCCCCGCGCGCCCTTCGCCCGTTCCGGATCGATCTCAATCGCCGTCAACGTCCCGCCCGTGCGTTCAAACGCCATCCCCATATGGATCGCGCCAAACCCCATGGCAACGCCCACTTCGATCCCCCGTTTCAAATTGCCGGTCTGGATCAGCACCCGCAGCATCATCGCGTCGCCGTGTGTCGAACTTAGCGACGTGGACGGAATCTGTTCCAGGAAACGGGCGCGAAACTCGTCGCTGGTCTTGTCAACGCTCTGTGCGGACATAGCCAAAGTGTAGACCAGGCACAGCGCGGTCAGGCGAATCGGATGAGTAGTTTTCATGGTGGTAGGCTTCGAGCACCCAAAGTCTATCACCGCCCGCGCCGAGGCCGCGCGCGAAGCAAGCGGGTCTCCATGACCTGAAGTCCCCAGCCCCCATCACCCGCCTCTGCCGAAACTCCTTGATCCCTCCCTCCTGCGTGCTAGAATTTTCCAATCGCTATTCGCCCCACCGTTGGATGCCAGTGGGGACAAGTCGTTTGCTAGCCGGTAACGGCCAGCCCTTTATTGGAGGGGTATGAAAACTCGACTCTGCACCGCGGCCTGCTCTGCGCTCGTCTTCGCGGCCCTTTGTATCGCACAGTCCTTCCGTCCTGAAATCCCCAAAGTCTGGGACGACGAGGCGGTCCACAACTTCGAACTCCCCCTCGCCCACCGCGACCGTTCGCCCCGCCACATGTCCTCGGCCGAATACTACGCGCTCAAGGTCCGTCCCATCTATCGCACCTACCCCATGTACGCCCCCGGACGCGAACCCGCCGGCTACATCGAGTCGCTCAAACAGAAGGAACCCGAGATCGTCTTCGATCCTTCCAAACTCAAAACCAAGGCCGACTGGATCGCCGCTGGCAAGCTCGTCTTCGAATCCGAGCCCCTCATGTTCCCCTTGCCCGAAAAGGGTCCATTCTTCACCTCGCCGCTGCCGCCCGATAAGGACGGAGTCCTGCCCCCCTTCATTCCCGGCAACCGCTACATCATCCGCAAGAAGGGCGTCCTCGAAGTCGGCATCAACGCCTGTGCCGGCTGCCACACCCGCGTCATGCCCGACGGTTCACTGCTGCCCGGCGCACAGGGCGTGGTCGATTTCGTCAACAGCGAGGCTGACCTGCGCAGAGCCGCCGCCATGTCTCCCGAGGCCCTCAAACGCCGCCAGGAGATGGCCTGGATCCTCTACGGCGCCCCTTGGATCCTGAGCAAGGAGAAGTTCCTCGCGTCGCTCACCAAGGACGAAATGCTCCGCCAACTCGCCGTCGAACGTCCTGGCGTCATCGGACGGCAAGGCACCAGCGCCTCCCACCCGCCCCACATCCCGTCCCTGATCGGCATCAAGGACATCCGCTACCTCGATTCCACCGGCTTCGCCCGCCACCGTTCCATCGCCGACCTCGCCCGCTACGCCGTCACCAACCAGGGTCTCGACACCCTCGCCCACTACGGCGACTTCCAGCCCAGCCCGGCGTCCACCCCCTTTAGCTCCGAACCCGGCACTCGCTACAGCGACGAACAACTCTACGCCCTAGCCCTCTACATCTATTCCCTGGAGCCCCCGACCAACCCCAACAAGATGGACGCCCGCGCCCGCCGCGGCCAGCGCATCTTCGCCCAGCAGGGCTGCATCGGCTGCCACACGCCGCCGCTCTACACCAACAACATGCTCACCCCCGCCCTGGGCTTCACCATCCCCGACGACCTTCGCAAGACCGACGCCATCCTCGACGTCTCTGTCGGCACCGACCCCACTCTCGCCATGACCACCCGCCGCGGCACAGGCTTCTACAAAGTCCCCTCCCTCCGCGGCGTCTGGTACCGCAACGCCTTCGGCCACGGCGGTTGGGTCGACACTCTCGAAGACTGGCTCGATCCCGCGCGTCTCAACGACGACTTCCTCCCCTCGGGCCCGGGCCACCGGAAAGGCGCCATCAAGGGCCACGAATTCGGCCTCAAACTAGCCCCCGCCGACAAGGAAGCCCTCATCGCCTTCCTGAAGACGCTCTGACCCCCCCGACCCACTTGCGAGGCCCCCAAGCTCACACTGCAAACCGGAGCAAACCGGGACAGGAACACAATGCACCATTTCTGGATAGCGGAATCAGTGCAAGAAACCACAACATGCAGGCGTTACCAGGCCGATAGCGATCACTCGCCGTGCTTTGAAGGGCAAACACACCTTTCGATAGCCATATACTTGTGGTCAGAGCGTCCAACCGGCATGAGCCATTGTGTTCCTTTCCTGGTACTCCCCGAACTCCCTTACGACCGGATCAGTGACATCGGACGGTTTTTCCTTGTAATGCGGTCAACAGTTGTTTAGACTAACTCGATCCTGGGAAATCTGGACAACTAGGAGAAGATTGTGCCAAGAGTCGTCTTCACACACGCCGTATCCGACCGCGCCCTCTGGGCTTCCAAGCACGCCGATCGCGCCGCTGCCTTTGCAGCCTGGGGCTCGAACGTCATCGACCACCTCAGCGCCGACGGCAGCAACAACGTCGCCGTCAGCGTCGACGTCCATGACATGGATGCCATGCAATCGGCCCTCTCTTCGCCTGAACTCGCCGCCGCAAAACAAGCCCACGGCGTCATTGAACCGGTCCTTGTCCTGGTCGCCAATAGCTGATCTGGCCCGGCGCGCGGAATCACAGGGCTCACGGAATCGATAGTCAGAAAGGGAAACAACCATGAAGTTCGTCATCCATTACACCCTCGCTCCTGCTCATCGGGACGCCGCTCAGCGCCGCTTCGCCTCCACGGGAGGCGGTCCGCCGGCCGGCGTGACCATGACCGCTCGCTACCATTGCGCCCAGGGACACGAAGGATTCGTCATCTGCGAGACCAACGACGCCGCCTCCTTGGCTCGTTGGATGCAGGATTGGACCGATCTTCTTGAATTCCGCACCCTTCCCGTCGTTGACGATCAGACCCTTGCGTCGATCATCGGCGGCTGACCGCCATCCGTCCGCCTACGGACGCCCGCGCTCACCGGTGCGCGCTTGAATTCGCCGATCACCTCAATTGGATCCTTCTCTTGGGCGCCTCTCTTATGGAGGCGCTTCTGGAACCTCGGGGCATCGTTTCCACCTCCGTCTTCATAATGCTGACCCAGGGCCGCGGCGAACAGTTCTGACTGCAAACCGGATCAAACCGGTAAAGCCGGCCTCTCCCCCTCAACCCGAATTGCCATTCGAACGGATTCGGGATCCGGCTTTCCGGCATGCGGATGATATACTTCGACTCGTTCAGCGGATCTCAAAACAATGCCAAAGAAGACCCTGATTTCCATCTCTGCCCTCCTCGCGTGCGTGGCTCTGTACGCCCTCGCTCCGACGCAATCCGAGCCGCGGCTGGCGGGCAGGCAGGACATCCTCTTCGCCTGCGATTTCGAGTCCCCGGAGTGGTACCGCGCGTGGGGCCTCGACAAACCCGAACCCACCACAGATACAGTCGATCACGATCCTGAGCGCAAGTTTGAGCCCTTCGCCGGCCGCGCACTGCGAGTGAAAGTGCCGAAGGACGGCAACCTCGGATCAAACCTCCGCTTCGCCTTCGCCAACCGCTTGGGCACGGAACCCGAGGAGATCCGCTTCCGTTACTACCTCCGTCTGGCCGACGACTGGAATCCCGATCTGCAGGGCGGCAAAATGCCCGGAGCCAGCGGAACTTACAATCGCGCCGGCTGGGGCGGCAGGCCCGTCAACGGCCGCGACGGCTGGTCGGCGCGAGGCCTGTTCGGCCGCTTTCAGAACGGCGAGACGCCGCTCGGTTTCTACTGCTACCACGTCGACATGAAGGGCAAATACGGCTCCGGCTGGGTTTGGGATCGCGAACGCCTGGGTTACTTGAAGAACAACCGCTGGTACGCCGTCGAGCAGCACATCAAACTCAACACGCCCGGCCGCAACGACGGCGAGATGCGGGCCTGGATCGACGGCCAACTCGCCTTCGAGAAAACCGATGTGCGGATGCGCGATGTGGCCGGCCTGAAGATCGAGATGGTCTGGTTCAACGTCTATCAGGGCGGCACGAAACCCGCGCCCAGCGACGACCACCTCTACATCGACAACGTGGTCATCGCCCGCAACTACATCGGCCTCGCACGCAACTAACCTTGATCGCCCCAAGCCCGGCACGCCACCAGGCCACGGCCAAACCGTGACACGCAAGCCACCGGTCACAGCGTTAGCAAAATTATCAAAGCTAACCGCACTCCATTCATTCTAAATGGCTTAGAGAAACGCACCGCCTCGCGCCCGCCCCCAATTCCGCCCACCCCGCACTCTACCCTAACAATGGGCCACGAGGAGCGCCCGACCATGAATCACGAAACCCATTCCACCGGCCACCAGGAGTCCAACACCCCGGCCTCCGTCCCATCGACCTCCGAAAACCGCGAGCCCGGCGCCCCCTTCGTCGCCGCCTCCACCGGACCCCGCACCCCCGAGGGCAAAGCCCGGTCCTCCCAAAACGCCCTCAAGCACGGCCTGCGCGCCTCGAAACCCGAAAACGCCGTCCCCGACGAAATGCGCCAAGCGTATGAGAAACTCCGCGCCGAATTCCTCGCCCAATACCGGCCAGAAGGCCCCACCGAATCGGCCATTCTCGACCTCGTCATCCTCGCCACCTGGCAACTCCGCCGCATCCACGAACTCGAAATCTTCGCCCCTCTCAGCCTCGACCTCGACGGCGACCCCAGTTCGTTTGGTCAACACGAGCGCCTCGCCCGCTACCGTGCCTCCTACGAACGCATGCTCCACACTAACTTAAAACAAATCAACGAGATACAATTACAACGCCTACTCTGCATGGCCGAAAACGCAGCCACGATCCCTGACCACCTGCCGCCCGGAATCCTCGTCAAAACGCTGTTCGATCGCAAGGACACGATCCACGACTGGGCCGAAGGCGCTCATCGCACCTACGTCGCCAGAAGGAAGGCCGAACTGAACCGGAAAGACCATCAATCTTCGCCATCTGTTCGCCAATAAAC
>JACZJQ010000334.1 GCA_014860455.1 Bryobacteraceae bacterium
TACATCGGCTCGTACGTTTGCTCCACGCTTCTTTCAGACCCCGCCTCACGACGACGCCCTTGCGCTTCGCTATCACTTCGCCTCCATCAGGCTGTGAAGGGGACTTTCACCCCCAAGCTGTCGAACATGCTCGGCACACACAGGGAGAGGGCGCCGCCGAAGCAGCGCCCTCGATGAATGTGCGGCTGAATCCGTGTTACTTCTTGCCCTTGGCCGGGGCGCATTTGACCCAGGCGCGTTTCTTGTTGGATTGGATGACGGCCTCGAGCAGTTGCATACCGCGCAGGCCGTCGGCGAAGGTCGGGTATTCAATTGGGAGCGATGGGTCTGCCACACGCGCCCAGAAGCGCTTGAACAGTTGCTTATGCGCGTCGGGATAACCTTCGGCATGGCCGCCGGGGTAATCGGCATAGCCGGCCGCCTTGGGGGCCAGCATCGACGGGTCTTTCAGAAGCAGTTTGTTCGGTTCATTGCGGTTGCCGACCCAGATCTGGTTGGGATTCTCCTGGTTCCAGGCGACTGAGCACTTCGAGCCACAGACCATGAACTCGAACCGGTTTTTGCAGCCGGCTGCCACCTGGCTGACGGTGAAGGCGCCGCGGCAGGATTTACCCATATGCAGCAGGCACATGCCGAAGTCTTCGGTGTCGATTTTGACTTCGTTGTAGTCCTCGGGCTGGAGGGTTTTGCCGGCGAATGTCTCAATGGCGACCTTGGGCTGTTTGCGGGTCTTGTGGATGATGGCGAGGTCGGCGCAGAGTTCAGTGATGGCCAGGCCGGTGACATGCTGGATGGTGTCCATCCAGTGGGAGCCGATGTCGCCCATGACGCGCAGCGGGCCGTTGGCTTTCTTCTGGATGCGCCAGTTGAAGTCGGTGTCGTAGAGCAGCCAATCCTGGGAATAGGTGCCCTGGACGGTGAGGATTTCACCGAGTTCGCCGGCTTCGACCATGCGGCGAATCTGCTGGACCATGGGGTAGTAGCGCAGGTTATGGTTGGTGGCATTCACCAGCTTCTTTTTGGCTGCCAGTTCCACCATCTGTTGGGCTTCGGCGGCGGACATGGCAAGCGGTTTTTCGCAGAGCACATGCTTGCCGGCCTTCATGGCCTCAATGGCGATGGGGGCGTGGGTGGCGTTGGGGGTGCAGATATGCACGCCGACGATTTCGGGGTCGGCCAGGATCGCCTTGTAGTCAGGGGCCGCCACGGGGATACCCTGGGCGGCGGCGAAGCTCTGGGCCTCTTCAGGGGAGATGCCGGCGACGGAGGCGACTTCCACCGTGCCGAGGCGGCGCAGGGCTTCCACGTGGGTTTTACCCATGAATCCCGCACCGATGACTGCTGCTTTCATTTTCCGCATAAAGTTGAAATCCTGTCGTGCCGATGACTAGTTCGAAGGGGTCTCGAGAAAACCCTTTTCACTCTATCGCAACCGGCGAGGCGGCAGAAAGAGGCGGGGCTCACAAACCGATGAAAGTGAAGGTGAGGTTCAGCAGATGGGACACGGGCTATCCGGTGCGAGGCTCGGCGGTGCCCAAGGCGATCCCTGAGGACCAGCCGGCGCAGGAGCGCTGGCAGTATCCGCCGCGATACGAAGTCAGAGGTGGGGAAACGCACGAAAAGGTGGTTCCGATCTGGGTTGAAGCGCCTGTCCAGAAGGCTGAAGTGTTGCCGATCCGTCCGGGGAAATGCCGTGAGCCGGAGGTGGTGACGCCGGAGGAACTGGCGCAGGCCATGAGCCAGTTGCTGAATCCGGCGGCTGTGCTGGCCTTGGCGTTGGCGGTGTGGGGTCTCAGCGCTGACTTTGGACTGGCGAATTCGTTCGCGGTGACCGATGGGCCGTTCTCGCACTGGCAAAGCTGGGTGGCCGTGGCCGGCGGGATCCAGTACGCCAGCCGCGCACTGCGGAAACGGTTTGGCCGGCCCGCGGAGCAGGCTGAAGCCGGAACGCCTGTCGATTCAGGTCAATAGAGCGGCGATTCCCAGTGGCACGTCTCGCCCATGCCAATGGGCATGCCGGGCGGCGCGGCTGGGGCGGGCTGAAGAATGAACGACTTGGGCTCCTTTTCGAAGGCCGCGATCTGAGCAAGCGCAAACTTCGCGTGTGGCGAGGCAACCGCGGCCAGAGAAGATTTGAGCGATTGAATCCGTGTCAAAGCCGTTCCGCGCGCCGCCGGCGAGGCATCGGGCGATGCGGCCAGCGCCAGCAGCCGGCGCAGATAGGCGATCGACGCCGCACGGCGCATCTCGCCGGCCAGACCCTTTTCGGCAGGGCGCAGCCAGGTGGAGTTGCCCAGCGACTGGAGAACGCCGTCGAGCGTCAGCTGTCCGACGGTGGAGGTTGGCGACTGGGATAGCCGGGTGGCGCGCTGAGGATCGAGCAGGAGTGCGATGACGAGATCGGCTGCGGTTTCAGCGGCCGAGACAGGGTCGAAGACCGGGCTGGTGCGGCCCCGGAAGAGTTCGGCGGTGCGATTGATGCCCGCCGGGCGAGGGGGGATCAGGTTGCGGATCCGATCCGGGACCAGCAAAGCCTGGGGTTCGATGGCGGCCAGCAGTGAGGCGAGGGCCTTTTGCTGTTCCGCTGACGGGACCGCCTCAATCACCGGTTGGCCGTCGCCCTTCACCGCATACCGATAGCGGACGCCTCCGACCACTTTTGCCGCCGCCTCCACCTGATAGCGGTGGGAGAAGTACAGCGGCGCGAGTAGGTCTTCGAGAGCTGCCCAGGCATCGCCGGTGCGGATCGTGTTCTCCCCGAAACGGGCCAGTGCCGCAGCGCGGACCTTCAACATGCGCGACAACTCGGATGCTGCGTCAGCGCCGTTGTCCCAGAGATGGACCTCGGGGTGGGCGCTGCCTGGCGGGCGGGCATCCTGGTCGGTGAGGTAGTAGAGGCCGCGCTTGATGGCCGCCTGAATGATCTGGTCCAGCGACTTGCGCTCGTCGGCACCGGAGGGGAACTGGCGGTAGCCGTAGTCGATGGAAACTTTGTCCCAGTCGCCGATGCCCTCGGGGTAGGCCTTGGCCAGAGACGGTACGCCAGCGGCGTCCAGTTCGATATGAGGGTGCGGGTAGTCCATGACGGATGAGTTCGAATGCGCGCTGGCGATGTAGTTGTGGCCCAGGCCGAGCGTGTGGCCAACCTCGTGCGCGGAAAGCTGGCGCAGGCGGGCGAGCGACATGCGCTCCATTTCATCGGTGGATGAAGACGCCGCGCCGAACGGGGAGAGGAAGGCCTGGGCGATGAGGAAGTCCTGGCGGACGCGCAGCGAGCCGAGCGAGACATGGCCCTTGATGATTTCGCCGGTCCTGGGGTCGGAGACGCTGGAACCATAGCTCCAGCCGCGCGTGGAGCGGTGGACCCACTGGATGACGTTGTAGCGGACATCCATCGGGTCGGCGCCCTCGGGCATCACTTCAACGCGAAAACCGTCGCGGAATCCGGCCGCTTCAAAGGCCTGGATCCACCAGCGGGCGCCTTCGACCAGGGCCGTGCGAATGGGTTCCGGCGTGCCGCGGTCCACATAGTAGATGATCGGTTTGACGGTCTTGCCGGAGGCGTCCTGCAGCAAACGGTGCCGGCGGATCACGCGCTTAACGATGGGTTCGGTGATGGGAGAAGAGTAGTCCATCCAGGTGGCCGGGAAGTAGCCGGACCGGGGGTCGAATGTGCGCGGGACGTATCCTGGCTCGGGCGGCGCAATGAAGCTATGGCGCTGACGGACGGTGACCGACTCATCCGACGGCACAACCGAGCGCATCAGTCCGCCGGCGCCGGAGCCGGTCAATGTGACAATCGCCTCAACCTCGGTATTGTGCGGGAAACTCCTGGTCATCGGCTTGTAGATGGCCGAGCGGGAGGCGTCGGCCCGCCAGGACCCCTGCCGGGCGCGCTCCAGCGTCCTGCCCACCTGATGCGCGTCACGCAGGTAAAACGCCGTGGCGTCCACCAGCACCTGGCCGTCTTCCTCCGCGGCGGCCTCGAAGCCCCAAACGACCGATTCGGCGAAGCTGTCGCGCACCGCGCGGCGCTCGTCGGCGTCTGATGAAGACGCGCGGTAGCCGGTGTTGGACTCAATCAGCAGGATCTTCTGCCCGTGGCGCTCGAAACGGACCATGCGGGTGTCGCCAAGTTGACCGCGGTCCAGCCCGATGTCGTTCGAACCGATGCCCGCAGGCAGCGAAGAGACGTAGATGAACTCATCGTTCCACCGGCCTACCTCCAACCAGACCTTGGCCTGGCCGGCGTCGTGATGGATGGTGAAGAATCCGGGCAAACGCTCCATCCCGGCGGTCTTCTCAGAGATTTTCGGCAGCGGGGCGGCGGAGAGAGAAAGGGCAACAGCAAGGCCTGCGATCAGACGCATGGGAAAGCTCCTTGGAACGGATCTCCGTATTGTCTCATCACAATGAGTAGATAGACTTGTAACCATGAGGGCGATTCTCTGCATTATTGCCATCGGCGCCATGACGGCCGGCGCTCAGACCGTCTGCGGGCCAACGCCCACCTACGGCCGTTGCGACATCGTCTTTGACCTGCCGGCGGAGGCCGTGCGCGCACATCCGAATCCTTACGAGACGGTTGACGTCTGGGCCGAAATCCGATCGCCGGGCTTCAGTACCTATAAGGTGTACGGCTTCTGGGATGGCGGCGGCAAGTTCGTCCTCCGCTTCTCACCCAACGAGGTGGGCAACTGGACGTTCCGCGTCACGTCGAACATCCCAGCCATGGACGCCAAGTCCGGTTCGTTCCAGGCGACGGCGTCGGAGGACCCGGGCTTCATCCGCCGGGCGAATCTGCACCACTGGCAGTACACAGAAAAGTTCAAGCCCCATCTTTGGATGGGCGACACCTGCTACCGCTGCGGTTCAATGGAGCGCGCGGCATTCGACCAGCACATTGCGAAGCGCGCAGAGCAGAAGTTCAACCACATCCGCCTGGCTGTGGTTGGCTGGGATGCGGACGAGAAACTGGCCTTCCCCACCGCGGAGAAGCCCAATCCGGCCTACTTCCAGGAACTCGACGCCCGGCTGGCGGCGATGAACTCGAAGGGCATTATCGCCGACCTGATCCTGGGCACCGACAACAACCGGTTGGCCGATATGTTCCCCACCGCGGAGCAGTTGCGGCGGTATCTCAAATACATCACCTCCCGGTACTCCGCTTACAAGGTGACGTGGCAGATGGTGCAGGAGATCGAGGAGTACAAGAACCCGCGCGAGTTCGTGAAAACGATGGGCCTGGCGGTGAAGGAATTCGACCCCTACGGCCACCCGCGAACGACGCACACGATTGTGACGTCGTCGGCTTACCTGAACGACGGCTGGATGGATCATATCCTTTACCAGTCGTCGAGCGACGACGTCGGCGCGATCGAACACCAGGCCTATGGCGTGCCGCAGGTGAACTCCGAATTCGGCTACGAAGATGCCGGCGCGGGCAAGACCCACGCGCATCACGTCGATTCCGACACGTTCCGAAAACGGCTGTGGAACGCGACGATGAACGGCCAGTATCCGACGTTCGGCAACACCGGGACCTACGGATCGCGGCGCATCGCGCAGGATCTGAAATACCTCGATTCGCCGGGCTCGAAGGCCATGACCGCCTGGTTCGATTTTTTCTCGCGCACGCGCTGGTTTGAGCTTGAACCGTACTTCGACGTTGAAGGCGCGCGGGCGCTGGCCACGCCGGATGTCGAATACGTGGTCTATGTTGAGAAGCCCGGCCCCTTCGAGATCAAGGTGGTGAAGCGCAGCTATCAGGTGTACTGGTTCAATCCCATCACCGGCGAGATCGTCAAGGAAAAGAAAGACTGGAAGGGTGAGGAGACCGAGGAAGAGAAGAAGCGCCGCCGCAACATCTCGGCGCTGGACGAAGACGACGCGCCGACCATGGTCCTGTGGAAGGGCCAGCCGCCGACCGATTCGCAGGACTGGGTGCTCCATCTGTCGCGCGACGGCCGCAAGGAAGGCCTGTATCGCGGCTACAAGTTCGAGTCGCGGCGCAACATCCTGCAGGAGCCGGAACTGGCGCCGCTGAAGATGCCGTTCGATCTGGTCACACCGACCAAGGACACCGTGCTGACCCCGGGCGAGGATGTCGCCTACGAGATCAAGCTGAAGCGCGAAACGCTGGGCACGCGCCGGATGTATTACATGATCAAGGGCGACATCGCCCGGGACGGCGAAGGCCTGCGCCTGCTTGCCGCCGGGCCGAAAGGGACATTCCGCATTCCCAAGGTGATGCTGAAGCAGGATACAGGCACGCTGATGTTGCGCGTCTACGCATTGAACGCCTTCGGCAAGCTGTATGCGGTGGACGCTTTCCTGCAGGCTCGCCAACCGGCGGCGAAGTGAGCCGAGCCGGGCGGGCAGCGCGGCGAATCGTCTTTGATAAGATGGCATCCGAGTGATGCGAATCTTCAGAATCGCCGTCGCCGGGCTGCTGTGTCTCTCGCTGACAGCCTTGGCGCAGCGCGGCAAGAAAAAGGACGAGGAGCCGGTCACGCAGGTCCTGGAACTGCCGCCTGACCCGCCTTCAGCACTGACCGCCGACCCGTCGCGGCTTGTCTTCGACGTCGCGCCATTGACCTCCAAGGGCCTTCTGTCGCAACAAGTCCGCGACCAGACGAAGTGGATCCTGTCGCGCTACGGACGGTCGCGCATCATCAAGATCCGCGCTTTTGTCGCCGGCTCGGGCGACCTGCGCCGCGTGCAATCCGTCGTCGCCGAGATGTTCAGCGAGAAACGAATTTCGCTGCCGGTGTTCAGCGTGGTGCTGGTTGGTGCGCTGCCGCTGACGGGCGCGCAGGTGCAGATCGAGGTCACCGCCGAGGACCGTAAGGCAGTGAATCCCGCGGGGCTTGCCTTCATCGCCGGGCAACTGGTGGAAGGCGAACCCGGCACGTCGAAGCCGGCCGCGCTGGCGCGGGAATCGATGACCCGCGTCAGGACCGCCATGGAGGCAGTCGGCGCGCAGGCGGCGCGGCGCGTCACCTGTTTTGTCAGCAACATCGAGGGCGCGGCGGAAATGCGGCAGTCGGCTGCGTCGATGTTCCCGAAGATACCGTTCACGCTGGTTCAGGCGCAGCGCGCCTTTGCCCGCCCGCTGGCTGAATGCGAAGCAGTGGCCTCGCTGGCACGGCCGCCCGCGGCGCCGGTTGTCCGGATCAACCCGCCTGGGCTTCCAGCCGCAACCCGTTACTCGCACGCCGTCGCCGTCAACTCGCCGCGCCTGGTCTTCGCCGGCGCGCAGATGGCGTTCAACTTCGAAGACGCTGACGCGAAACTGGCCTTCGAGCGTCTGGAAAAAACGCTCGCCTCGGCGGGTTCCAGCATGAAGCGGACCATCATGATGCGCGCCTACCCGCTTTCGGCGAAACTGGCCGGGCTGGTCCGGAAGTACTGGTTCGAGTTTCTTGACGAGGCCGCGCCGCCGGCCAGCACTCTGATGATCCTCGAAGGGCTGCCTTCGATGGACGCGGCATTCGCGCTGGAAGTGGTGGCGCTGCCCGATGAGGCGCCGAAATGACGGCAAGCAGTTCATAGGAGAATCCCCCATGTCATCATCCAAACCCGTTGTGACGTTCGGCGAGATCATGCTGCGCCTGGCTCCTCCAGGCTATGAGCGCTTCCTGATGTCGCCCTCGCTGGTGGCGACCTTTGGCGGAGGCGAGGCCAATGTGGCCGTCTCAGTGGCCAACTACGGCCAACCGGCGCGTTACGTCACCGTGCTGCCGCCGTCGAATCCCATCGCGGACGCATTTATCGGCCAGATGCGCAGCTTCGGCATCGATACCGACTACATCAAACGCCAGGCCGGGCGATTCGGCATTTACTTTGTCGAACCCGGCGCCAACCAGCGGCCGTCGAAGGTGGTCTATGACCGGGCGAATTCGTCCATCGCCCTCGCCAAGCCGGGCGACCTGGACTGGAAAACGATCTTCTCCGACGCCGGCTGGTTCCACATCACCGGCATCACGCCGGCCTTGTCGCAGAGCTGCGCCGATTTGTCGATTGAATCCGTGAAGGCGGCCCGCGAGATGGGCCTGACCGTCTCCTGCGACCTGAACTACCGCAAGAACCTCTGGAAGTACGGCAAGACGGCTCCCGAGGTGATGTCGGAACTGACCAAGTACGTGGACGTCGCCATCGCCAACGAAGAGGACTGCCAGAAGGCGCTCGGCATCGAGGCGGGCGTCGATGTGCACTCGGGAGAACTGGATCGCAGCAAGTATCAGGCGCTGGCCGAGAAGGTGCTCGAGACGTATCCGAACCTGAGGATGATCTCGATCACGTTGCGGGAGTCCAGGAGTGCGTCGCATAACGGGTGGTCGGCGTGTCTGCACGACCGCAGCCAGTTTTACCTGAGCCGCCATTACGAGATCACGCACATCGTGGACCGCGTGGGCGGCGGCGACGCCTTCGGAGGTGGATTGATCTACGGCCTGCTGAACCTGGCCACGACGCAGGACGCGCTGGAGTTCGCCGTCGCCGCGTCGTGCCTGAAGCACTCGATCCCGGGCGACTTCAACCGCTTCACGAAGGCTGAAGTCGAGGCGCTGCTCAAAGAGGGCGGCTCGGGGCGGGTGCAGAGATAGGGTGTCTTGCGTCGAAGCCCGCGTGCCCGTCGAGCAGGCGGGCGCGGATCACCGGTCCATCTTCAACTCTTCGAGCGAGGCTTGGAATCGGACTTTGCCGCGCAGCCGCCGCAGTTCCGCATAAGCCTTCGAAGCAGCCACCAGTTGCAGCCCCGTGCGGACCGTTTCAGTGATGCCGCTTCCGCTGGCCCGCTGCGCCCGTTCGAGCAGATCAGCGGAAACCTCCACAATGATCTTCCGCGTCGCGCCCATGTCCTCACGTTACCTTACGCAAGACCTGTGTTGGAAATGCTGTGATACCCGATGAGAACTCTGCTTCGCACGGTTCAAAGCCGTGCGGCTTGCCTACTCCTCCAACATCGGGAAGCCCTTTGACGCCGGACCGAGCAAGCCGGCTTTGGCGTAGACAAAGAGTTTGTCTCGCGAGTCGGTGATGTCGAGGTTGCGCATGGTGAGCTGGCCGATGCGGTCCTGCGGGGTGAAGGCGCCTTCGCCCTTTTCCATGGTCAGGCGTTCGGGGTGGTAGGTCAGGTTGGGGCTGCGGGTGTCGAGGATGGAATAGTCGTTGCCGCGGCGCAGTTCGATTGCCACTTCGCCGGTGATGGCCTTGGCCACCCAGCGCTGCAGCGTCTCGCGGATCATCATCGACTGCGGGTCGAACCAGCGGCCCTCGTAAAGCAGACGGCCCAGCCGCCGGCCCATGTCGCGGTACTGCTCGATCGTGCCCTCGTTGTGGATGCCAGTGACCAGGCGCTCGTAGGCGATATGGAGAAGCGCCATGCCGGGGCCTTCATAGACGCCGCGGCTCTTGGCTTCGATGATGCGGTTCTCGATCTGGTCAGACATGCCCAGGCCGTGCCGTCCGCCGATGGTGTTGGCTTCCATCACCAGGTCGACGGCGGATTCAAACGTGCTGCCGTTGAGGGCGACGGGCAGGCCGGCGTCGAAGGTGACGGTGACCTCCTCGGCCTTCACTTCAACTTCGGGCTTCCAGAACGCCACGCCCATGATGGGCTCGACGATCTTCATGCCCTTGTTGAGGAACTCGAGGTCCTTGGCTTCGTGGGTGGCGCCCCAGATGTTGGAGTCAGTCGAATAGGCCTTCTCCTTGGGCATTTTGTAGGCGAGGCCGGCGCGTTCGAGGAGTTCTGACATCTCCTTGCGGCCGCCGAGTTCGTCGATGAAGAGCTGGTCGAGCCAGGGCTTGTAGATCTTCAGGTCGGGGTTCACCAGCAGGCCGTAGCGGTAGAAGCGCTCGATGTCGTTGCCCTTGTAGGTGGACCCGTCGCCCCAGATGTTGACGCCATCCTCGCGCATGGCCTGGACGAGCAGAGTGCCCGTGACGGCGCGGCCGATGGGCGTGGTGTTGAAGTAAGCCACTCCGGCCGTGGTGATGTGGAATGCGCCGCACTGCAATGCGGCGAGGCCTTCATGGACAAGCTGTTTGCGGCAGTCGAGCAGGCGGGCCTTTTCGGCGCCGCACTCGATGGCGCGGCGCGGGATGGCGTCGTAGTCGGGTTCGTCGGGCTGGCCGAGGTTTGCCGTATAGCAATACGGGATGGCGCCCTTTTCGCGCATCCAGTAGATGGCGGCCGAGGTGTCGAGTCCGCCCGAGAAGGCGATGCCGACGTTTTCGCCGGCCGGAAGCGATTGAAGGATATTGCCCATGGCTGTTAACTATCCAGGATATCGCCCCGCAGGCTGCCGGTGCGGGAACGGCTGAAGACAAAACGGCCGGACGTCGCCGCCCGGCCGTTCGTATCGAGTGATTTGCGTGAGGCCGATTACGCTTTGGGCGCCTTGTCGGACATCTTGAAGGCGCGTTCGTCGAAATAGAGCACCTTGCCCTGGCGGTAGCTGTGGACGGCCATGGTGATGACCACCTGGGCGCGGGCGGCGGTTTCGACATCGAGGGTCGGCTTCTGGCGCGAGCGGATGCAGTCGAGGAAGTTGCCGATGTGGGTGTCCATCGTGTCCTTGTTGTCGACGGCGATCTTGATGGGCTCGGCGCCGAACTTCGCCTTGTAGTCGGCGCTTATGACGCGGGGTTCGGGTTTCACCGTAATGTTGGGGGCGAAGCCTTCAAACCGGCCGTGCTCGACCATGACGATGGTGCCATCGTGGCCGCGAACGGTGCCCGGGATGTGCTCGGAATTGGCCATCGACGAACTGAGAACAACCGAGAAGCCCTTGGCGTATTCGGCCATGAAGTGGAAGGTGTCGGGGACTTCGCGCTCGTCCTTGAACTGGTAGATGCCGCCGGAGCCGGCGACGCGGTAGGGGAACTGCGCCTCGCCCCAGCAGATGTTCATCGGCGCCATGACGTGGAAGAACAGATCGGTGGCGATGCCGCCGGAGTAGTCCCAATACTTGCGGAAACGGAAGTAGCGGTCGGCGTCGTAGGGGCGCTTGGGGTTGGCCGAAGCGGCGGTGTACATCTTCCAGTCGATGAAGTCGTCGCCCTTGCCGGTGGGGCCGGCGTTGGGATCGATCTTCCAGTTCCACTCGCCCTCGGTGGAGTTGCGGTGGTAGGAACCCTGGCTCATCAGGTGAGAGCCGATCATGCCGTCGGCGATGGCCTTGCGGGCCTTCCACCACTGGTCGCCGGAGGTGGTCTGCGAGCCGACCTGTACGACGCGCTTGGTTTCGCGAACGGTGTCGATCAGCGCCTTCACCTCTTCGATCGTGTGGCACATGGGCTTTTCGAGGTAGACATCCTTGCCCTTGTCCATGGCTTCAAGGGCGATCTTGGCGTGCCAGTGGTCCGGAGTGGCGACGATCACGGCGTCGACGTCGCTGCGCGAGAGGATTTCGCGGTAGTCGAGCGTGCCGGCGCACTTGAAGCGCTCCTTGCCGTTGGTGACGCGGCGCTGCCAGACGTCGCAAACGCCCACGAGTTGGCAGGAGTTGGCCTTGATGGTGTTGTATTTGTCGAATTTGTCGGCGACATAGAAGCCGCGTCCGCCGGTACCGATGACGGCGACATTGATGCGGTCGTTGGCGCCGATCACCCGGCCTTGATTGGCGGGGCCGGCCTTAGCAGCCGAAGCCAGGCTCAGGGCCGCGGCGCCGGCGACGAACTGCCTGCGATTTGACTGGATAGACATGGTGTTAGCGTTTCCTTGGAGGGTGGATTCCGCCTTCACTATACCCCAGTTCGGTTATCGGTCAAAACCGGAACCTGGCTCGTCGAGTGAGGCGGCTTCAAGTGATCCCGATGAACTCGCCGGGCCGGAACGCCGGCTCGCGCAGATCCCACGGAGCAGCCCGCTGGTGTGGAGTGCGCTCACGCCAAGGAGGTCAGGTGGCGCGCCTTCGACGCCGGTAGCCGGCCGCGGCCACGGCCAGCGCCAGACCGGCGAGCGAGAACGTGCCCGGCTCGGGCACCTGAGCGAGGGTCCCGCGGATCTCTCCGCCTGGAGCAAAGCTCGAGTGGATGTTGAAATAGGCCTGTCCGTCCATCAGCCCTTGAAGCAGTGCCGCCTCGGCGCCAGCCACCGTGCCACCGCCAAAGTTGCTCGTGAAAGATGCGGTGAAGCTGCCGGCCAGGGTGAGGTCAATCGGTGCACTGCTGTAGACGCCCGAGGTCACGCCAGCCGGAAAGCCGATGAACGTGCCGGGGTAGGTCGCCACCCCAACATTGTTGGCCGGGTCGGTGCAGCAATGGATATGGGCGACCGTCGTTGTCCCGACGAGGCCGGTAAAATTGGCCTCCACTTGCAGAGTGTGGGCGGTGGTGTCGAATGTGACCAGGGCGTAGCCGCTTCCAGGCGTCACCACTGGCGGGTTTTCGTTGGCGCCCAACAGCAGGGTTTCGAATTGGATTATCGCTGCCTGCCCCGCAACCGCAAAGCAGGCGATCAGTGAGAGTGTGGAAATCAGCCGGCGCATCAAATCCCCCTTTCCTCAGAGGATTCTAGCATCGATCGGCCAGAAAGCATACAAAATTCTACAGATTGAATTTCCACCCTGGGCCCAGCCAGCGACCGCTTGCGCCGGTTCAGCGGGAGTTTATCCCGCAGCGCGGTGGCTGCCCATCACATCTGCCCGGCTACGAGGGCGGCTGGACGCCGCGTACCGCTGTCCCGCCCCGTGGCTTATTTCGCCAGCCGTCCGGTGCGTTCCAGCCAAGCTCTGAACATGCGGGCGAAGCCGGCGGCCTGGGCACCTTCGAGTTCGTCGAGCGTCAGCGCCATCTTGCGTTTCCAGTTCGGATACTGCCAGGTGGTGGCCGGCAGGTTCTGCTGCTCGGTCTCCTTGGTCAGGTCTTCCTGATTGAGGAGGAACAGCATGGAGGGCGTCGACGCCAGGTAACCGATGATGGCGTTGTGCAGCTCGCCGGTCAGTTCGGTCCAGTTGGCGGCATCTCGAGGGAAATCGTCGGGCAGAAAGCCCTGACGAATGAGCGCATCAAGCAGGGCAGCCTTGTCGCGCAACCGTTGTTCGGTCTGGCTGTCGAACCACTGCTGGTCGGGCAACAATCCGGTTTCCCGGCGCAACGCCAGGTCGCGCATCGACCAGAAACCGGCAAGTGTAGGCAGGTCGTGCGTTGTCGATGAGACCAGCGCCTGCGTGTCGTACTCGCCCGGCGACTTGGGCCGGCCCTCGTGGCCGCGTTCAAAGTAGAACAGCTTGTACGACAGGATGCCGTGGTCGCGCAGCGCATTGCGGACCCAGTCGGGGCACGTCCCCAGGTCCTCGCCGACCACCAGGAACTTGCCGCGGTGTGATTCCAGGCACAGCACGCGGATCAGGTCCTGCCAGTGGTCATGGAGATACGATCCGGCCTTGGCCGCCATGCCGTCAGGGATCCAGAACAAGCGGAAGAACCGCATGACGTGGTCGATCCTGAGCGCGCCGCCGTGGCGGGCGTTGCGGCGGATCGATTCGGCGAAAAGCCGGTAGCCGTCGGCGCGGTGGACATCGGGCAGCGGCGGCGGAAAGGCCCAGTCCTGTCCCTCGGGCGCGAAATCGTCAGGCGGAGACCCGACGCGCGCGCCCTTGGCATAGAACTCGCGGTAGCCCCATAGGTCGGCGCCACAACGGTCGGTGGCCAAGGCGAGGTCATGATAGAGGCCCAGCGGCATACCGGCATCGCGTGCCGTGCGCTGGACCCGCTCCAGTTGGCGGTCGATATGCCATTGCAGCCACTCGTGATAGAGAATCTGCCGCTGATGCGCGCGGGCGAATCTCACGACTGAGGGCGAATCGGGATCCTGATATTCGGCTGGCCAGTCGGGCCAGATCCAAAGATCGGGATTCAGCCTGTGAAGATGCTCATCCAGCGCGCGATACGTCGCATAGCGGGCCAGCAGGTCGCCCTCGGCGGCGCGCCAGCGGGCGAACTCACGCGCATGGGGCGTGTTCGAGCGCATGTCGCGCAGGAACTCGCGGAACAGAGTACGAAAGACCAGCCGCTTCACCCGCACGATCGATTCGTATTCGACCAGATCGGACTCCCGCAGACGGTCGATCTCGGCCCTAAACCCTTCGGACTCGACAATCCTGCGCGCCCAGCGGCTGCGGCTGAACTCTTCCATACGCTCCGGATCCAGATACAGGTCGTTGCGGTAGAAGACGGTCAGAGGCAGGTAAGGCGAGATGTTGTAGGGTTCGCGGTTGTGCAGGGCGTGAAGCGGATTCAACCCGACAAAGGAGGCGCCCAGGCTGGACGCCGCCCAGCGGACAGTTTCCTCAAGATCGGTGAAATCGCCGGCGCCCCAGTTGCGCTTCGAACGGATACCCCAGAGGCAAAGCGACAGTCCGGCCAGTTTCCTGCCCGAAGAGAGCGCCGGGGGCAGCCACGCGCGGTCCGGGGCGGCGATGATGCGCATGGTGGCGCGGACATCCGGCTTGCCGGCAGCGCTGATGGCGATCTCGAAGTCGTGGTAGCCGAGGCGAAGCTGGCCGGGCAAGGGCAGGCGGAAGAGCCCCTCATCGTCGGAGACGTCCAGCGAGCCGGCGGGATAATCGCGCCTCACCGCGCTGCCGTCCTCCCAGTAGATCGCCGTCGAAACCGTTCCGGATCGGTAACCCGCCGGCAGGCGAACAGAAACGCTGGGCGAGGTGTCTGAAGCCAGCAGCACGGCCACCGCCTCCAGCGGACGGCTTTCTGAAATCGGCTCGGGTTGATCGGGGTCCAGGCCAAGCGAAGCCAGGATGGCGCGTAGCGCCTGATCGGAGGGTTCGTGGCGCTGGCCCCAGATGTCCCAGTATTCGGTTTGCAGTCCGGCTCGGCGGCAGAAGTCTTGAAGCATGAAAGGGAAACTTTAATTGTCGCAAGTCGGCCGCCTGAGGGGAAGAGGGCACTTTGTTTTGAATGGTTTGCACTGGCGTCTGCGATGAACGGGGCCCGCCTGCCCATCACAGGAGCTTCACCTTCGCCTCGTTTTGGGGTAATAAATGGAAGCAATGGTGCAGAACCGCAGTTCGGCTTCCGCATCCGCTTACGCCCGTACACTGGCGCATCCGCCGCAGGAACTCCGTGGCGGAAAACTGGATCGTCTGGGAGAAGGGATCGGCAAGGTGGTCTACGCCTCCCGGCACTGGGTGGTCAAGAGGGAGCGGCGGCCATCCGAGATCGTGGCGTTGATCGTCATTTGGAAAGCCATGCGCCGGGTGGAAAGGCTGCTGCCGGGACGGCTGGGCCGGAACCTGCTCAGCCGGCCGTCGATCCAACTCCGAGGGCTGCGAGTCCTGGTTCAGGCGCTCATGTACCCATTGCCGAGGACGGTATGGATGGCATCGCATATCGGGCAGGTCTTCGAGGTGTATCGCAGCCGCGACAGCCGCGGCGAGCAACTGGCGCGGACGCTGCTCACCGGCACGCCGCTGGTGCCCGAAACCGTTTCGTTCCCGCCAACCCGCGTCCGAGTGGGCGGCTGGCCCGGTTGGCTGATGGTGGCCGAGGCGACCGAAAGGGTGGAATGCACCCTGCAGGACCGGCTGAGCGAACTGGCCCGCGCCCGCCGGTTTGATGAAATGGAGATCTGGCTCGACCGCCTCCTCGAGACGCGCCAAGCCGGTTGGCAGCGCGGCGTCTTTTCGCTTGACGCCCATCTGAAGAACTTCGGCGTCACAAGTGACCGCGTCGTCCTGCTCGATCCCGGCGGTCTCACCGACAACTGGGAAGAGATCGCCGACCGGCTCGGTTTCGAGGACGAGGTCACCCGGCCGCACATCCAATTGGGCCTCGAATTCACCTTGCGCGACCGGCCCGACATCGCCCGCCGATTCGACGAAAAATGGAAAGCCACCGTCAATACCGAGGGCGTCCGCTCCCACTGGCCGGCCGGCGAGAGCCCGGAAGCCGCCTGAACGATGCCACAATGAAAGGGCATGTCAGAACCATTCAAAGTCAAGTTTCAAACCACCAAAGGCGACTTCGCCATTGAAGTGAACCCGGCCTGGGCTCCGCTCGGCGCCGCCCGTTTCAAGGAACTCATCGAGCAGGGTTTCTACGACAACGCCAAGTTCTTCCGCGTGCTGCCGGGCTTCGTAGTCCAGTTCGGACTGCCGGCCGATCCAACCTCCGCGCCCGACGTGCCTAACATTCAGGACGACCCGGTGACGGAGTCCAACCTCAAGGGCTCTATCACGTTCGCCACCGCCGGCCCCGGCACCCGTACCTCGCAGGTCTTCATCAACCTGGCCGACAACAAGCGGCTTGACTCCATGGGCTTCTCGCCGTTCGGCAAGGTCGTCGAGGGCATGGAAGTTGTCGAATCCCTCTACGCCGGCTACGGCGAGGGCGCCCCTCACGGCAATGGCCCGGACCAGGGCCGTGTCCGCCGGCTCGGCAACGCCTATCTCGACGGATCGTTCCCCAACCTCGACGCCATCAACCGTGCGTCCATTGAAGTCCAGTCTTCCTGAAGACTGGCGAAGATTAGTCTTCACCAAACCGGAAGGGCGGCTCTTTCCGCCTCGCGGACTCCAATCTCCGCATGCGCCGCCCTCCTAATACTGGACGTCTAACTCCGAAAAGAGATAAAGTCCAGTCATGAGGCGAAAACTCTCCTTCAAGCTCATCGTCTCTCTCACCCTCATCGTGGTGATGATCAAGTCGATCTTCGGCTTCATCACCCTCAATACACAGCAGAGCCACTTGCTCGACACCATGGTCCTCGGCGCCGACCAACTGTCGAAGAGCATCACCAGCGCCACCTGGCAGGCCATGCTCGACGACCACCGCGAGGTGGCCTACGACATCATGACAAAAATCGCCGAAAAGCAGGGCGTCGACCGCATCCGCATGTATAACGGATCAGGCGACCTGACGTTCTCCACCCGCTCCGAGGACGCCGGCGTCAAACGCTCTTTCAACAGCCCTCCGTGCTCCTCCTGCCACGGCAAAGGCGCCGTCAAGGAGCAGCTCACCGTAGATGCCCGCGCACGCATCAGCGATTCACCTGAGGGCTTCGGCACGCTCAGCATGATCACGCCCATCTACAACGAGCCGGCCTGCAGCCAAGCCGCCTGTCATGCCCACCCGTCCAACGTCAAGATCCTCGGCGTTCTCGATGTCGCCCTGCGAACTGACCCCATCGCCGAGGAAGAAGCATCCATCAAGTTCCAGACCGCTTTGTCCACCCTCGTCCAGACCGGCCTCATCGCACTGTGCATCGTCTTCTTCACCCGCTTCTTCGTCACCCGTCCGATCGACGAACTCATCGCCGGAACAAAAGCCGTCAGCGCCATGGAACTCGATAGGCCGATCGAGATCGAGCACCGCAGCCAGGAAATGGACGAACTGGTTTCCAGCTTCAACACCATGCGCGAACGCCTCGGCGACGCCATGGACAAGGTGAACCAGTTCACCCAGGGACTGGAGGAGAAGGTGGAGGAGCGCACCCAGCAACTCAAGGCCGCCCACCAGAAACTGCTCCACTCCGACCGCCTCGCCTCGCTTGGCCAGCTTTCGGCAAGCGTGGCCCATGAGATCAACAACCCGATTTCGGGCGTGCTCAACCTTTCCATGCTCTGCCAGCGCATCCTCAAGGACGACTCACTGCCCCCGGAGCGCGTGCCCGAGTTGAAGAAGTACCTGAACCAGATCAGCCGTGAAACGTCACGCGTCGGGCGTATCGTCAGCGACCTGCTGGCCTTCTCGCGCCGATCCAAGCCGCAGCGCGCCAATGCCGACCTCAACCGCCTGATCCAATCCACCGTTTCACTGGTGGAACATAAACTGCGGCTGAACGAGGCGTCCATCCAATTCAATCTCCAGCCCGACCTGCCGCTCATCCCCTGCGACGCATCGCAGATGCAGCAGGTCATCCTCAATCTGGTGCTGAACGCCGCCGAGGCCATCCAGCCCGCCGGCGGTGGCAAGGTGACGGTCTCCACGCAAATCAACTCCAGAAAGGACGCCGTGGAACTCATCGTCGAGGATAACGGCGAAGGAATCCCCGAGGAAAACCTGGATAAGATCTTTACTCCGTTCTTCACGTCGAAACCCGACGGCAAGGGCGTCGGCCTCGGACTGGCCGTGCTCTATGGCATCGTTGAGGCGCACGACGGCCATGTCGAGGTGAAAAGCTCGAAAGGCCTGGGGTCCACGTTTACCGTCACCCTGCCGCTCGCGCCCGCCACACATGCGGAGGCGCGCGCCTGAGGGCGGCAGGACCTGGCAGTGAAGCTGGCCTGCATCGCGCCCGTCGGCTTTGTCGAGGATGACATCCTGGCGGAGGTCGAGATGGTGATCCGTAACAACTTCGGCTTCGAGACCCAGCGGTTGCCGGGCCGGCCATCGCCGGGCGGCGCGTTTGACCATGACCGGGGCCAGTGGAGCGCCATCGAGTTCATGAAAGACCTTGTCGCATCGCGCCCTCCAGAAGCAACCCGCATCCTGGGCATCACCTCCGACGACCTCTTCATCCCGATGCTCAGTTTCCTGTTCGGCCAGGCCCAGTTGAACGGAGCCGCCGCCCTGGTCTCCACCGCACGGTTGCGGCAGGAGTTCTATGGCCTGCCGTCGAACCGCGACCTGCTGATGGCGCGCGTCCGGAAGGAATCCCTGCACGAGATGGGACACACGCTCGGCCTGATCCACTGCCCCGATCGATCCTGCGCCATGTGCCTGTCAACAAACCTGGAACAGGTTGACACCAAACTCGACCGTTTTTGCCGCGCTTGCGCCGCTTCGGCCAACACGCGCATGAGATCGCTGCTGGAAAATGACAAATGAGGTTTGAGAGATGAAATCGCGCTGGCAGATCCTGATTGTCGACGACGAAGAGGTGATGGCCGAATCGCTCGCCGCTTGGCTCCGCGAAGACGGCTATACCGTGGACACGGCTCCATCGGGCCGCGCTGCGGTGTCGCACGCCCGCGAGACCGACTACGCCATCTACTTTGTCGACCTGAAAATGCCGGGCGGCATGGACGGCATCGAAACGATGATGGAGATCCGCCGCCTGCGGCCAGACGCCTCCGTCATCATCATCACCGCCTACGCCACGGTGGACACCGCCATCACAGCCATGAAGGAAGGGGCGCAGGAGTATATCGTCAAGCCCTGCAATCCCGAGGAGATCTCGCTGCTGGTGGACCGCATCATCAAGGTCAAGAACCTCCAACTCGAAAACCAGATGCTGCGCAAACGTCTCACCGGCCAGTACGAATACCGCGACATCATCACCAAGAATTCGAAGATGCAGGCCATCCTCTCGCTGGTGCGCGACGTCTCCAGCCTTCGCTCCACCGTTCTCATCCGCGGCGCCAGCGGAACGGGTAAGGAACTGATCGCCCGCGCCATCCACTACTCCGGCGACCGCGCCTCAAGCCCGTTCGTCGCCGTCTCCTGCGCCTCGCTCGCCGAAACGCTGCTCGAAAGTGAACTGTTCGGTTATGAGAAGGGAGCGTTCACGGGCGCGGCCAACCAGACCAAGGGCAAATTCGAGGTCGCCGACGGCGGAACCATTTTCCTCGACGAGATCGGCGACATCTCGCCCAAACTCCAGGCCGACCTGCTCCGCGTCCTTCAGGAACGCCGTTTCTACCGCCTCGGCGGGACCACCGAGATCCAGGTGGATGCGCGAGTCATCGCCGCGACGAACAAGGATCTCACCGAGGAGGTCCGCGAGGGCCGCTTCCGCGACGACCTCTACTACCGCCTCAACGTCATCGAAATCAACATTCCGCCGCTGGCCGATCGCCGTGACGATATCCCCCACTTGGCCCGCCACTTCGTCGCCCGTTTGTCGTCGGAAATCGGCAAAGCGGTCTCCGGCATCGGCGATGATGCACTCAAAGTCCTGCTCGATTACGACTGGCCCGGCAACATCCGTGAACTCGAAAACGCCGTCGAGCGCGCCATCGTGACCACCCGCAACCGCTCGCTCTGCGCCGAGGACTTCGCCTTCCTCGAAACCGCCATGCGGGCCCGCGCCAACTGGGCCGTCCCGCCGATTTCCCTGTTGGACATCGAGAAAATGGCCGTCGAATCCGCCCTCGGACGTTCGCAAGGCAATATCAAGGAGGCTGCCGCCTCACTCGGCATCGACCGCTCCACCCTCTACGAGAAGATCAAGAAGTTCGGCATCCAGCGCTGACCGGCTGCTGGATCCGGTCTCTGGGCGTGGTACTCAATGACAGAAACTTCATTCAGATCAAGCCATTCCGTGCCGATGCGTTGATTGGCGGCGGATCGGAGCCGCGACGTAAGATAACTGTGCAGGCAGGTGCGAGGTGAATCCATTCGCCACTTCAAGCATGGCAGCGGGCTACGCAACTGCCAGACCGCCGGTCCATGCCATCGTGCTCGATAAGGTCCGGGAGGCCTTCTGCGGGAGGATGCGCCCGCGCCGGGCTCTGGATGTCGGCTGTGGGGCTGGGCTGTCGACGAAGCCGTTAACCGCCTTCGTCGAGCATTGCATAGGGCTGGAACCCGCGGTTTCAATGCTGAAGTTCGCCCGCACAGTCGTGCCAGGGGCGCGGTTTGTCTCCGGCGTGGCCGAGTCGCTGCCCTTTCGCAGTGGTTCGATCGACTTGATGACGGCCGCCGGCTCGCTGAACTACGTCAGCCTAAACCACTTCTTTCCTGAAGCGCTGCGGGTGCTGGACCGCAGCGGCTGCCTGGTGGTTTACGATTACCCGGCGGGGCGCAACTTCCATTCCTCCGAGGATCTCGACCTCTGGTTTGGTCATTTTCGCGCACGTTACCCGAAGCCGCCATCCGAGGCGCTTAAACTGACACCGGAGATCCTTGAGCGCATCGTTACCGGCTTCCGTCTTGGCCCGCATGAGTATTTCGAGACCTGCATCAAAATGACCTGCCAGGCCTATGCGGCCTACATGATGTCGGAAACCAACGTCGCCAGGGCAATCCGTGAGGGCGAGAGCGAGGAGGCCATTCGCAACTGGGTTGAATCGACGCTTCCTCCGGTTTTCGACGGCCGGGAGCGGGAGATCGTCTTCAAGGGCTATTATGCTTGCCTGGAGCCGGCTCGCGGCGTCAGTTCCAAGCACTTCCAGTAGCCATCCAGACAGCGGAAAGCGTGGCGCAGCAGCAGCGCTCAAGCCCGGATGGGGAGGCGGTTTGCTCCGAATCAGGATGGGTCCGGATATGCGCATCCGTAGCGCCAGCGCGCAGCCGCCGGTGCAGAAAACGCACCCCCCAAACTGGCTCTCGCGACGGTGGCGAGCTTTGCGCCGCGGGCCCTGTGTGCGCTATCTTGGTAAGCGGTGAGGTGCGAGAGTGGTTGAATCGGGCGGTCTCGAAAACCGTTGAACCTTTACGGGTTCCGTGGGTTCGAATCCCACCCTCACCGCCATATTAAAATCAACAACTTAGGCCAGGACAGCCAAAACGGCGGGCAATGATTCTGCAATGGCGCCGTGGCTGTCGCCAAGTTGAATCGGCTCTACGCCAAAAACGGGGGACACCCCGGCTCCAAGAACAGTTTACGCGCATTGGACTTCCACTTGGGCAGTTCTTGGGCAATGCCTGTCAGAATCGAGGCGGTCAACCATGGTCTCGAACGTCTACCACCGTCACGAAGCCACGCGATGCATCCGCGCGTACTCTTGGGCTTGCCGTCACGCTCAACCTTAGAGTTTGTCGAACGTGTCGGCTGAATGGAACCACACCAGCGCCTGAGGTTTCACCCAGCCGGATGTGATGAAGGGATCCTCTGAGCAGAGTTGCAGCGCTTCGCCGGCCTTTTCCGTCTTGTAGATGGCGACGCCAACGAACTCCTTCGAGCCCACAAGCGGTGCGATGGCGTGAACGGCGCCCGATGCCTTCAGTTTGTCCATGAAAGCCATGTGCGACGTCAGAATCCCGCGGTTGGCCTCCGCGTTCAGGTCGGCCGGCCACCGGCTGGTTTTCCAATAGACGACCAGCGCGCTGCGGGTCATCTTGAACTCGGCGTTGGGATCGGCCTTCATCTTTGCCATCGTCACAGCACCGATGCCGGGAGGCCCCGGCCACGGGGCGACATCCACGATGAGCCTCTTGTTCTGGACCGCCGGATCCTGCGAAGCGAGTTCGCGGGCCTGCTCCAGCGTGATGCCCTGAAACAGGACGACGCCCCGCAGATCCGGATCGCCCAGAGGCCCGGCAGCGATCAGATGCCCCATGCCGGCCATCTTGCCGAGGTGAGCCATGTGAAGCTTCTGGATCTCTTGGGCTTTTTCGGCGGGGATTTCGGCGCGCTCGGGGTGCGCGCGTAGGAATCCAAAAACATACTCCGGCGCGGTTTGCGCATGGATGGCGGTACAGAGCAGCAAGGTCAGAATCAGACGCATCTGGTGAGGATACACCATCTCTTCTGGTCCGGAAGGTAACATCTGGTGTCGTGGACAGGTTGATCTTCGCGTATTCCGGACGCCGAAGGCCGATGCGGAAAGGCTTGCCGCCATCACCGCCCGCGGCGTATGCTGGGGTCGGCCGGAGGTTCGCCATGTCACACTGCGTGCTCGGCTTACTGGCGTTGAGCTTGGCTTCGCTGCAATCGCAGGCCCAGTGCCTGCTGCGCGTGGACATCGACGGGGTCATCCACCCTGTCACGGTCGAGATTCTCGAACGCGCCGCCTTCCAGGCTAAACAGCAGAACTGCTCCCTGCTGCTGGTCAGGCTCAACACACCCGGCGGTTTTGCTGACGCCACCCGAAGAGCGGTAGAGGTCCTGATCTCCTCCGAGCCGCCCGTCGTGGCCTACGTCGCACCCAGCGGGGGACGCGCCGCTTCAGCCGGATTCTGGCTGCTGGAAGCCGCCGACGTCGCAGCGATGGCGCCCGGAACCAACACCGGGGCGGCGACGCCCGTCCTGCTGGCCGGACAGCCCGACGAGGTGATGAAGCGGAAGATCGAAAACGACGCCGCGGCGTCGATTCGTAGCCTGGCCGACCGCCGCGGCCGCAACAGCGCCGAAGCCGAAAAAACAGTCCGTGAAAGCAAATCGTTCACCGACCGGGAGGCGCTGGAACGAAATCTCATCGACCTGGTCGCAACCAACGAGACTGAACTGCTGCGGTTGCTCGACGGGCGCGAAGTCCGCCGCTTCGACGGCCGGCGGCAGAAGCTGGCTTCATCCCCGGCCCGGATCATAGTCTACGAACGCAGCCTGAAGCAGAAGGTGCAGGAATCGTTGAGCGATCCGAACCTGGCGCTGGCGATCCTGGTGCTCGGCCTCATGGGGCTCTATATCGAATTCACGGCGCCGGGCGTGGTGCTGCCAGGCGTGTTGGGCGGCATCCTGACGCTGCTGGGCCTGTCGGCTCTCAGCGTGATGCCGGTCAGTTGGGCGGGGGCGGGGCTGATCCTGCTGGCCATTGCATTGTTCGCGCTGGAGACGCAGGTGCCGTCACACGGAGTCCTTGGGACTGGCGGCGCGGTGGCGATGGTGCTGGGCAGCATCCTGCTTGTCGATAGCCCGTTACCCGAATTGCGGATCCGCCTTTCCACCGCTCTCGCCTTGAGCCTGCCCTTTGCCCTGATCACACTCTTTCTGGTGACCATCGTCGTCAAAGCGCGCAGGCGCAAGGCGGCAACAGGCGTCGAGGGCATGACCGGTCTCAGCGGCATCTCCCTCACTGACGTTGGCGCCGCAGGCCAGGTTCTCGTCCATGGCGAGATATGGCAGGCCCGATCCGATTCGCCGATTCCTTCGGGCGCCCCTATCCGGGTGTCCTCCATCCACGGACTTGAACTGACCGTGCGTCCGGACTCTGGCCCGGACGCCGGGGAGAATCCAACATGATTGTCAACTACTGGTTCGTCGCCATCCTCATCATCGCCATCTACCTTCTCTCCTCCATAAAGATCCTGCGCGAGTACGAGCGCGGCGTCATATTCCGTCTCGGCCGCGTGCTGGAGAAGCCCAAGGGTCCCGGCATTATCCTCGTCTTCGCTCCCGTCGACCGGATGGTGCGCATCTCCCTGCGGATCGAAACCCTCGAGGTCCCTTCACAGGACGTAGTCACCCACGACAACGTGACCGTCAAGGTGAATGCGGTCGTTTTCTTCCGCGTGATCGATCCCAATCTGGCCGTCCTCGAGGTATCAAACTTCCTGCATGCGACATCGCAACTGGCGCAGACCACGCTGCGCAGCGTGCTCGGCGAGGTCGAACTCGACGAACTGCTGAGCAACCGCGAAAAGCTCAACGCGCGCCTCCAGTCCATCCTCGACCGCCACACCGCCGCCTGGGGCGTCAAGGTCGCCATGGTCGAGGTCAAGCAGGTCGAACTGCCCGAGCAGATGGTCCGAGCCATCGCCAAGCAGGCCGAGGCCGAGCGCGAGCGCCGCGCCAAGGTGATCCACGCCGAAGGCGAACACATGGCCGCCGAGCGGCTGGCCATGGCCGCGGCTGTGATCCAGCAGCAGCCCGTCGCCATCCAGTTACGCTACTTGCAGACGCTGGTCGAGATCGGCACCGAAAACAACACGACCGTTGTCTTCCCGCTGCCCATCGATTTTCTGAACTCTCTTGGAGGCCTCGTCAGGAAAGACAAGAAGGAGGACGCCGCCTGACGCAGGCCCTTCAGGCACAGCGGACGACGACGCCCGCGTACAATAGTCGAGGAAGTGCCTTCACCAGTCTCCTCGCGACTATCGGCAAAACTGTGCGGCATCCCGCTGCGCAACCCCGTATTGGCGGCGTCGGGGACTTTCGCCTACGGCATCGAATTCGAATCCGTGCTGGACCTGGAACAGGTGGGCGGCATCGTCGTCAAGGGCTTGTCGAAGGAGCCG
The DNA here is from genome assembly GCA_014860455.1 of Bryobacteraceae bacterium. GTDB lineage: Bacteria > Acidobacteriota > Terriglobia > Bryobacterales > Bryobacteraceae > PNKE01. The sequence continues at coordinate 24,808 of JACZJQ010000334.1, forward strand.
ATGAACGGCAACCCGGAACCCAGGGTCTACGAAGCCGAGGCCGGCATGATCAACTCCATCGGTCTGCAGAACATCGGTGTGCGGGCCTTCGTCGCCGATAAACTCCCCGCCCTGCGCCGCCATTCGACTCCCGTCTTCGCCAACGTCTTCGGCTACGAAATCGACGACTATGTGGAAGTCGTCCGCGTCCTGAACGGCGCCGAAGGTCTGGTCGCTTACGAACTGAACGTCTCCTGCCCCAATACCAAACACGGCGGCATCTATTTCTCATCCGACCCGGCACTGCTGGCCCAGCTTATCTCCGCCGTGAAAGCCATCGCCACCCGGCCCGTCATGGTGAAACTCTCCCCCAATGTAGCCAGCATCCCCGCCGTCGCCAAGGCGGCCGAGGACGCCGGCGCCGACGCCATCTCGCTAGTAAACACCTTCATCTCGCTGGCCATCGATCCACGCACCCGCAAGCCTCGCCTCGGCGCCGGTTTCGGCGGACTCTCCGGCCCGGCCATTAAACCCATCGCGCTGCGCATGGTCCACGAGGCATGGCGGACGGTGAAGATCCCGGTTGTCGGACTCGGCGGCATCGGCTCGGGCACGGACGCGGCCGAGTTCATGATCGCCGGCGCATCGGCGGTCCAGGTGGGCACGGCCACGTTCTGGGACCCGCGCTCGCCTGTCCGCATCGCGCGCGAACTCGACGCCTTCCTTCAAAATGAAAAGATCGGCAGTGTCCAAAGCCTCACCGGCACTCTCGATTGGGGAAAGAAATAACCATGAAGCAGATCATCTCCACCGAACTCGCGCCCAAGGCCATCGGGCCGTATTCGCAGGCCGTCGCCTGGAACGGGCTTGTCTATCTCTCGGGCCAGATCCCGCTGGACCCCACCACGGGCCAGTTGGTCGAAGGCGGCATCACCGAACAGACCGTCCGCGTCCTCGGCAACCTCAAGGCCGTTCTCGAAGCCGCCGGTTCTGACCTGTCGCATGTCCTGAAGACAACTGTCTTTCTCAAGGACATGGCCGAATTCGCCGCCATGAACGAAGTCTACGGCCGCTACTTCAGCCACAATCCGCCTGCCCGCGCCACCGTGGAAGCGGCCCGTTTGCCGCGCGATGTGCGGGTCGAAATCGAGTGCGTGGCGGCGGTCAAGGCTGAATCCTAGACCAGGAAGCAATAGATCAGGAAACCCTCGAAAAGTTCTGCAATCCGGTGTACACTTTCCTCTGGCCCGAAACCTTGGGCCGGAGGAGGAAGAATGCCCATTTCCAAAAGGCTGGCGGCCGAGTTCTTCGGTACGTTCTGGCTCGTCTTCGGCGGTTGCGGCAGCGCAGTGCTGGCCGCGGCCTTTCCTGAACTCGGTATCGGATTCGCCGGCGTAGCTCTTGCGTTCGGCCTCACTGTGCTGACGATGGCCTATGCCGTCGGACACATCTCGGGCTGCCATCTGAACCCCGCGGTGACGCTCGGTCTGGCGGCGGGTAAGCGCTTTCCTCCCGGCGAGATCCTGCCCTACTGGGTGGCGCAGGTGATTGGCGCGGTGGCCGGCGCGGCAGTATTGTTCGTGATCGCCAGTGGCAAGGCAGGTTTCGACGTCACCGCCGGTTTCGCCTCAAACGGCTACGCTGAACACTCCCCCGGCGGATACACGCTCGTGGCCGGCATGACGGCCGAGATCGTACTGACCTTTTTCTTCCTGATGATCATCCTCGGCTCGACCGACAAACGCGCGCCTGCTGGATTTGCGCCCATCGCCATTGGCCTCGGCCTGACCCTCATCCATCTGATCGGCATCCCCGTGACCAATGTTTCGGTGAATCCGGCGCGCAGCACCGGCCCGGCGTTGTTCGCCGGCGGCTGGGCGCTGCAGCAGTTGTGGATGTTCTGGGTGGCGCCGCTGATCGGCGGAGCGCTCGCCGGAATCGTCTATCCTGCCATTGCCGGATCGGACAAGGACGAATAGGCCTACCCCGGCTGGGGTCCGCAATCAGGGCTGCCCTGGGTTCGCTTGGTCCCAGCACTGGTCAAACAAAGTCCGCATGGCGCCTGCGAATCCCGCGTGATCGAAGATCACCGCGGTCCAGGCCGGTCGTGTGGTCACCGGATCAAGCAAGGCGACCAGACCTTGCTCGCCATCAAAGACCGCCAATTTCATTGGCAGTTCCGCCACCAGCCGCACTTCAACGCCGGCTAGCCGGTACTCGTCCAACCGCGACTGATGTGCCCGGTCCATGGCGCCCTGCTCGACAAGCAGCCGGCACCGCACTCCGCGCGCGCAGCACTGCTTCACCAGTTGCTCGTCCAGCGGATCCACCGCATACGGCGGCCGCGAAAACTCCACATAGTCCCGCTCCACGCTGGCCAGCATCGACCGGTAATGCACCGCAATCTGCGACGGGTCGCTCACGATGCGCAGGTAGTCGAGGTTGCCGCGGCCGTCCTGGCCGGCGGCGTAGGAGACCTTCAACTCGTGCGCCAGCGATTGCCCTTGCCGGCGCTGTTGCTCGAGCTCATGCTCGACCGCCTCCTTCTGCCGTTCCAGATAGGCCGGAATCGCCAAACCCGGCTCGACGGCGTAAAACAGCTTCGTCTTCTCCTGCACCACTTGCGCGAAGCCCTTCTCGACAAGGCTGTCGAGCACCTCGTAGATCTTCTGCCGCGGCACGCTGGCACGGGCCGCCAGCTCCAGCGCCTTGAAGCGAGGGTGCCCCACCAGCACCAGATACGACCGCGCCTCATAGGCGTTCAGCCCGATCTGCTGCAGCCGCCGCCAGTAGTTCTCATACCCTGGATCAGTCAGTTCGTTAGCCATAGGACCTGCGTGAGCCCATCACTTATATCACACGGCAGAGTCAGATTCGCGCCCGTGCCCTGAGCCGGTTGAGAGATCATGGTTCTTGCATGAAGAGCTGGCTTGGCAAGTTCATCCGCCGCGGCCCGCCGCCTCCTGAGCCACTGAAAGGCAGCCCCGCCGTGGCGCGGGTGAAGCACTACTCGGCCCTGAGCGGCTACGTCTACGAGTACGTTTATCAGGGCTATCTGGACACCGGCTCAGTTCGGTCACACAGATTTAGAGTCTCGGCCGACCGCAAGGTGTGGTTCGACCTGGAAGTCGCCATCCAGGACGAAGGCGTCCGCGCCTGGGAACAGGCCAACGACAGGCAGTTGAACGCGGCTGAGCGCTATGCCGTCGCCAAGCTCGCCCTGTTCGCCGCCTTCGATGAACGTGAAACGCCGGCGGCGATGCGCCAGCCGGTGAATGTCCCGGCCCAACGCATCGCCGCGCTGCTGGAGTCGATCGATTTCTAGGTCTAGTCGGCGCCGACGGGCTCCAGTGTCTGCGCCTCCACCACGGCCAGCGCGGCCATGTGCACGATCTCGTTCACTTCGGCGCCGCGCTGCAACACCGCCACTGGCTTCGAGAAGCCCAGCAAAATCGGACCCACCACCTCCGCACCGCCAAGCCGCATCAACAGCTTGTAAGCGATGTTGCCGGATTCAAGCGACGGCGCAATCAGGATGTTCGCCGGCTGCGTCAGTTTGCTGAACGGGTACTCGGCCAGCAACTCCGGCGTCACCGCCGTGTCGGCCATCATTTCGCCGTCGATTTCAAGCCACGGCGCGCGCTGCCGCGCCAGTTCCGTCGCTCGCCGCACCTTCTCCGTCAGGGGATGGCGCGTCGAACCGAAGTTCGAAAACGACAGCATCGCCACGCGAGGTTCAATGTTGAACCCGCGCACGGCTTCGGCCGTGTGCACCGCGATCTCGGCCAGGTCCTCGGCCGTCGGCTCGATGTTCATCGTCGTGTCGGCAAGGAAGTAGATCTGGCCCTTCGGCATGATCAACATATACATGCCCGCCAGTTTTTTCACCCCCGGGCGCAATGAGATGATCTCCAGCGCCGGGCGGATCGTCTCCGGATAGTGTTGCGTCACGCCGGCGATCATCGCGTCGGCATCGCCCATGTGCACCATCATGCAGCCGAACCGCGTGGGGTCGGTCAACAGCCGCGGCGCCTCGCTGGGCGTCACGCCCTTGCGGTGGCGCAATGCGACGAACTCGTTGATATAGCCGTCGCACTTCGGGCAGCAGAGCGGATCGACGATGTCCACCGCCCCGTCGAAATGCAGATGCAACTCCTCGGCGCGCTGCCTGATCTTCTCGGCGTTGCCGATCAGAATCGGACGCGCAATTTGTTCGTCCACCAGGATCTGTGCCGCGCGCAGGATGCGGTCCTGGTCGCCTTCCGGCAGTACAACCCGCTTGGGCCGCCGCTGCGCCCTGTGGATCGACATCCGCATCACTTCCTGGCTCTTGCCCAGGCGCATCTCCAGCCGCTCGCGGTAGATCTCCGGCTCAACCGGAATCTGCGCCACCCCGGTCTCGATCGCCGCCCGCGCCACCGCCGGGGCCACCCAGGTCAGCACTCGCGTATCAAACGGCTTCGGGATCAGATAGAGCGGGCCAAACTGCATCTCCTCCACGTCGTAGACCTTGCGCACCGAATCCGGCACATCCTGCTTGGCCAGCATTGACAGCGCATAGGTCGCCGCCAGCTTCATCTCGTCGTTGATCGCCGTCGCCCGCACATCCAGCGCACCCCGGAAGATGAACGGGAACCCAAGCACGTTGTTCACCTGGTTGGGATAGTCCGATCGCCCGGTCGCCATGATCACATCGCTCCGCGTTGCCACGGCAACGTCGTAAGCGATCTCCGGATCCGGATTCGCCAGTGCGAAGACGATCGGCTTCTCGGCCATCGCCAGCAGCATCTCCGGTGTCACGCAGTTTGCCTGCGACAGCCCGATGAACACGTCGGCCCCGTGCATGGCCTCTTCCAGCGTGCGCAACTCAGTCTGCCGCGCGAACCGCTGCTTGTACTTATTCATTCCCGCCGTGCGGCCCTCAAAGATGACCCCCTTGGTGTCGCACATCAGAATGTTCTCGATCGTCGCCCCCAGCCGGACGTAGTGGTCGGCGCAGGAAATCGCCGACGCCCCCGCACCCGAAAAGACGATCTTCACATCGGCCAGCGGCTTGCCCACGATCTCGCAGGCGTTGATCAGCGCCGCGCCCGAGATGATCGCCGTCCCATGCTGATCGTCGTGGAAGACCGGGATCTTCATCGTCCGCTTCAGTTCTTCCTCAATCTCGAAACACTCCGGCGCCTTGATGTCTTCCAGATTGATGCCGCCGAATGTCGGCTCCAGCAACTGGCACGTCCGGATCACCTCCTTGGGATCCTCCGTGGCAAGCTCGATGTCAAACACATCGATGTCGGCGAATCTCTTGAACAGCACGCCCTTGCCTTCCATCACTGGCTTGCCCGCGGCGGGGCCGATGTTGCCTAATCCAAGCACGGCGGTACCGTTGGAGACCACGGCGACAAGGTTCCCCTTCGACGTGTACTGATACACCGCTTGCGGATTCTCCGCAATCTCAAGGCAGGGGACGGCGACGCCAGGCGTATAGGCGAGGCTCAGATCCCGCTGCGTCCGGCACGGCTTGGTCGGCGTGACGGAGACCTTTCCAGCGGGTTCGCTGGAATGGTAGGCGAGCGCTTCTTCTTTGCGAATCAGCATAAATGTGTCCTTTCCTCTCCTGTTCTATACCCAGGCGGCAAGAAAAGCCAGCGCCGGTCCGATTATGTCTGGCGAAACAGGGTCCGCAGGCAACCTCCAGAGCCTTCAGGTCGTCTTCTAGGTGCGTCCGGACGCGTTTGGGCTATGGTGCTCCGGGCGATTATTGCATACTGAAAGGCGCGGGGCTCAACTCAGGCAACAACATATGTCAGAACCGATCATGCCGCCGGTGGATGAACTCAAGGGCAGGCCCTTCTCCTTCTATCCGCCGATCCTCAACATCACCCATAACGAGTGGACCCTGAAAGAAGCCACCTGGTCCGAGATGCTGGTCTCCAATACCAAAATGCATCTCGAAGTCGCCGTTCCGCGCCGGTACTTCGGCCAGATCTCCCAGATCGAAGAACCGGTCATGATCGTCGGGCTGAACCGCGAACTCGAATACAAAACCGGCGCCATCTGGCCCACCGAGCGCAAAGTCCTAGCCATGCCCGGCAAGGTCCTCCCGATGCCGCGAAAGAAAGGCGAAGCCAGCGACGAACCCAAATCGCCCGGCGCGTTTAGGTCCATCACCGGTCTCGGCGATTCCGGCACCGACTCGCGCATCAGCCGCATGATCCTCACCATCTTTGGCGCTGTCGTTTTCGTCGGCATCCTTGTCTGGGCCCTGGTCGAGTTCACCCCCGCTGCCAAACCCACCTTCGTCGCCAAGGACCAGGCCTATCTCGAACTCACCCGCGACGACGACTTCCACGCCGTCGTCCGCAAACTCGGCGCCCCCTCCCTGGACCGCTTCAAATCCACCGAAGGCGAGATCCATTACCGCGCCCTCACATACAACGGCCGCGGCTACGTCATTATCCTCATGGGCACCGAACGCGAACAGGTCCGTTACATCGGCACCTTGAGCCATTCCGGCGACCCGAAAAAAGACTGGCAACCGATGCACTACGTCGAGTTCGCCAAAGGCGCCACCACCGTCTCCATGCTCCGCACACTGCCTAAGTTCTGACCGCCGGCCCCAGCGCCCGCCATCCATCCGGATACAATCGTTAGTTCATGAAGCAACGACTGTCTACACTGGCATGGATCGCAATCGCCCTCGCCGGCGCCTTCAGCCTGGCCGGAGTGGCCATCTACCGCGGAGAGTCCATCAATAGCGCCTGGCTCGTCATCGCCTCGGTCTGCACCTACCTCACCGCCTACCGCTTCTACGGCGCCTTCATCGCCGCCAAGGTCATGGCTTTGGACGACCGCCGCGCCACTCCCGCCGAACGTCTCCGCAATGGCCACGACTTCGAACCCACAAATAAGTGGATCGTCTTCGGCCACCACTTCGCCGCCATCGCCGGGCCCGGCCCCTTGGTCGGACCCACTCTCGCCGCCCAGTTCGGCTACCTCCCCGGCACCCTCTGGATCATCATCGGCGTCGTCATCGGCGGCGCCGTCCAGGACTTCATCATCTTGTTCTCATCGGTCCGCCGCAACGGCAAGAGCCTCGGAGAAATGGCCCGCGAGGAGATCGGGAAGATCGGTGGAGCCACCGCCCTGCTCACCGTCCTGCTCATCATGATCATCCTGCTCGCCGTCATCGCACTAGTCGTTGTCAACGCCCTCAAAGGCAGCCCCTGGGGCACTTTCACCATCGCCGCCACCATGCCCATCGCCGTCTTCATGGGCCTTTACCTCCGCTACTGGCGGCCCGGCAAAGTCCTCGAAGTTTCGCTGATCGGCTTCGGACTCGTCGTCGCCAGCATCTTCGCCGGCGAATGGGTCGCCGGTCACGCCGTTCTCGGACCCTGGTTCACCCTCGGCGGCATGGCCCTGGCCATCTCGGTCATCATCTACGGCTTCCTCGCCAGCGCTCTGCCGGTCTGGCTGCTGCTCGCCCCGCGCGACTACCTGTCGACCTTCGTCAAACTCGGCGTCGTCCTCATGCTCGGCGCCGGCATCCTCTTCGTCCGCCCGGAACTCCAGATGCCCGCCCTCACCCGTTTCACCGATGGCACCGGACCCATCTTCGCCGGCACTATCTTCCCGTTCTGCTTCATCACCATCGCCTGCGGCGCCATTTCCGGCTTCCACGCCCTCATCAGCTCCGGCACCACGCCCAAGATGATCGCCCGCGAAGGACACATCCTCCCGGTCGGCTACGGCTCCATGCTGCTTGAAAGCTTCGTCGCCATGATGGCCATGATCGCCGCCTGCTCGCTCGAACCCGGCGTCTTCTTCGCCGTGAATTCACCCGCCGGCATCGTCGGTGCCACGCCCGCCGCCGCCACCGCCACCATCACCTCCTGGGGCTTCCCCGTCACCCCTGATCAAATGTCCACCCTCGCCAAGCACGTCGGCGAAGATACCCTGTTTTACCGCACCGGCGGCGCCCCCTCGCTTGCCCTCGGCATGGCCCACATCTTCTCTCAGATCTCCGGCAACGAATCGGTCCTGCGCTTCTGGTACCACTTCGCCATCATGTTCGAGGCCCTGTTCATCCTTACCATCATCGACGCCGGCACCCGCGTCGGACGCTTCATGCTTCAGGACTTCCTCGGCCACTTCTATAAACCCCTCGGCCGCACCTCCTGGATGCCGTCCGTCATCCTCACCTCGGCCCTGATCGTCTGTGCCTGGGGCTACTTCCTCATCCAGGGCGTCCTCGACCCCCTCGGCGGCATCAACTCCCTCTGGCCCCTGTTCGGCATCGCCAACCAACTGCTCGCCGCCGTCGCCCTCTGCGTCGCCACCACCATCCTCATCAAGGCCTTCCGCCTCAAATACGCCTGGATCACCATCACCCCGCTCATCTGGCTCGTCATCGTCACCTATACCGCCGCCTGGCAGAAAATCTTCTCCGCCGTACCGCGCATCGGTTTCCTCGCTCAGGCCGCCGCCCTCGAAGCCGGCCCGCAATCGGCAGCCACGAAACAGCTCATCTTCAACAACCGCCTCGACGCCGTCGTCTGCGGCATCTTCCTGGTCCTGGTGACAACAATCCTCGTCGATTCCATCCGCGTCTGGACCGGCATCCTCAACGGCTCGCGCACCCGCGCCACCACCGAAACCTCCTTCGTCGCCACCCAACTCCAGGCAGGAGAATTCTAATGATCCGCCTCCTCAGAGCCTTCGGTTCGATCATCCTCGGTATCCTTCGCGAGATCTCCGACGAATCGGCCTACGCGCGCCACCTCGCCTCGCACGGCCGCCCGCACTCGGGCGAGGAATACCGCCGCTTCGCCGAATGCCGCCTCCGCCAGAAATACCAGCGCGCCAAGTGCTGCTAGGCGGAATTACGCGCCCGCCGCCACGCCCTTCACCATCGTCAGCAGCATCACCACTTCGGTCCGCGCCTTGATCGCATGCTCCAACTTCGGCGGCATGTAAGCGAACGCACCCGGCTTGATCTCCTTCGTCTCCCCGCCCAACTTCACCGTCCCCTCGCCTGAAACGAAGTACAGCGTCGCCGGCATCGGCGCCGTGTGCGCGCTCAACTCTTGCCCCGGCGCAAAGACAAACAGCACCACCTTCGACCGGTCGTCAGCTTGGAGCGTCCGGCTCAGAATCCCGTTCTCTGGAATCGGCCCGTGCTCGGCCAGGTTGTCGTGAAAAATGTAGTCCATCGTGTCTCCTTACACCCCAATCATGGACCGTGCTGGTCGCACTTCTCAGTGACTTTGGTCATATCGACCAAAGAAAGTACAGATTAGTCTTGATCCAGGAGACCCGCCGTGAGAGATTTTTCCGAAGCCCCCTTCCTTGTCATCTGGGAGACCACCCAGGCCTGCGACCTCGCCTGCAAACACTGCCGCGCTTCCGCCCAACCCGGCCGCGATGCCCAGGAACTCTCCACCAGCGAAGCCAAGGCCCTCCTGCGCCAGGTGAAACGCCTCGGCGACCCCCTCATGGTGTTCACCGGCGGCGACCCGCTCAAACGCGACGATCTCCTCCAACTGCTCGAATACAGCGTCTCCATCGGCCTCCGCACTACCGTCACCCCCAGCGCCACCCCCCTGCTCACAGCCGAAGCCATCGAGCGTTTCAAAGCCTGCGGCGTCGCCCGCATGGCCATCTCCATCGATGGACCCGACGCCCAATCCCACGACGATTTCCGCCAGGTCGCCGGCTCCTTCCAGACCTCCATCGACGCACTGAACTCAGCCCGCGCCTGCGGCCTCGAAACTCAGGTCAACACCACCGTCACCCGCTCCAACCTCCACCTCCTCGCCGATATCGCCGCCCTCGTCGCCGCCAGCGGAGCCAGGCTCTGGAGCGTCTTCTTCCTCATCGTCACCGGCCGCGCGCAACTCGACGACGACCTCTCAGCCGCCGAATACGAACAGGTCTTCGAGTTCCTCTACGAAACCAGCCTCATCGCCCCGTTCGACATCAAGACCACCGAAGCCCAGCACTACCGCCGCTACGTCGCCCAGCGCCGCAAGCTGGACGGCGTGGCGGGTCCTTCGCGCTCCGGCCATGCCCCGCCCTCCATCGCCCGCCAAGCCGGCATCAATGACGGCAAGGGCTTTGTCTTCGTCTCCCGCCGCGGCGAAATCTTTCCCTCCGGCTTCCTGTCCATCTCCGCCGGCAACGTCCGCGACGTTGAACTCGGCCACGCCTACCGCACCGCCCCCCTGTTCCTCTCCCTGCGCGACAGTTCGCAACTCGACGGAAAATGCGGCGGCTGCGACTTCAAAAACCTCTGCGGCGGTTCCAGATCTCGCGCCTACGCCCTCACCGGCGACTACCTCGCCTCCGACCCCCGCTGCGTCTACATCCCCGTCCAGTTGCTCACCGGCGCCAGCGCCATGTGATCCGCGAAGGCGTCCTGGAAACCCGGATCGGCAGCCAGTTCAACATGCTCGGTCCGCTCAAGCACCCGCCGGATCGACTCATCCCGCCCCCCGGGCTTCAGCAACAACTGCCTCACGCCCCTCAGCGCAGTATTGCCTGACGGCGTCACCCGCGCCCGCCTGGGCAGCAGCCCAATGCGCCGTGCCCCGGCCTCGCGCAGGTAGTTGCCAAACGCTCCGGCAAGATACAGATGCGTGCCCGCGCCGCCCAGCAGCGCCAGCGCTGCCGCCGCCGCACCCTTGGCCAACTGCAACTGCCGCACATCCCCCTGATACAGCGACACACCATCCCGCAGCCCGATCTCCCCATCCGCCATCCGCCCATTCGGCTTCAACAGCCCCAGGTCCAGGGCTGCCGCAACGGCATCCACCAGCCCGCTGCCGCAGATCCCATGCGCCGCCCCGCCGCCCAGCACATGGCACACCATCGCGCCGCCATCAATCCACGCATGATCGATCGCCCCGTCCCCGGCCCGCATCCCGCGCCTGATTCCGCCCGCCTCAAACGCCGGACCCGCCGCCGTCGATGCGCAACGGATCGCCCCGCCACCAGCAACAGCCACTTCGCCGTTGGTCCCCAGATCCATGATCGACGCCCGCTCAGCAGCAATATGCAGCCCCGTCGCGATAATCCCGCACAACAGGTCGCTCCCCGCAAACCCGCCGATCACCGGCAGAAACTCCACCCGCCCCGCATCCACTCCTGCCTCGTCGCCCGTCATCACAACGGCCTCCGGCTTCGGCGTCCGGAACGGCACCGCCGCCAGCGGTCCAACATCCAACCCGCCGTACAGATGATGCATCACCGTGTTGCCGCAGATCAGCACTTCCTCCACCGCACGCCCGCCGGCCAACTTCGCCGACATTCGCGCAATCTGCCGCCGGATCAGTTCTGTCAACATCCCAGGCTGCCGCAGCGCGCTTTCCACGCGACTCATCAGGTCGGCCCCGTGGCGCGCCTGGGCATTCAGTTCGGCCTCGATGCCGAGAATCTCGCCGGTCGTCAAATCGACAAGCTGCGCGACAACAGTCGTCGTCCCCAGATCCACCGCAATGCCCAACCCCTCGCGCGGCTCGACCTCCACCTCCGCTTCATCGGTCAGGATCCGCGGCGTCCACTGCGCCACTTCAACCGTCACCGCCCCGTCCGCCTCGGCCTCGCACGCCAGCCGCCACCCGGCGCTGATCTCATCCGCCTCGAGCGCCCCCCGCATCGTCTCGGTCACACCGACTTCGCCCTCCACCACCCGCACCTTGCAAGTCCCGCACCCCGACCCGCCGCCGCAAGGAAACTCCACCCCACTCGAACAACTGGTCTGCCAGCGACTTGCCCACCTCCGGCTCAATCCTCACCCGCCGCGCCACGTTCAGCTCCGCGAACGCGCAAACCGCGCCATCGCCAGCAGGTTCTCATGCGGCGTCCCGCGCGGCACTTCGCAGCCCGCCCCGCAAATCCACCGCGGCCCCGCCGCCTGCCAGCACTCTTCCAGCGCTGCCGTGATCGACTCCGGCGTCCCGTCCCTCAGCGCCCTCACCGGGTCGATGTTCCCAAGCAGCACCTGGTCGGGACCCGACGCCGCACGCGCCTCCCCCATCGGCGTCAGAAAATCCAGATCGACAATCTCGGCCCCCGTCTTCGACATCAGCCCCGCAATCCGCCGCGTGTTGCCGCAGATGTGCAGCCTCACCGGCACGCCCAACCCCTTCACCCGTTCAATCAACCGGCACTCGGCCGGATACACATGCTGCTCGTATAGCTTCGGCCCGATCAACGATGCCGCCGCGTCGCCGATGCCCATCAACGTTGCCCCCGCCTCCACCTGCGCCTTCGCAAACCTGAACTCCATCTCCATCACAAACTCGAACAGGTCCTCGACAAACCCCGGGTCGTCGTAGAAATCCAGCATCAGCGTGTTCACGCCGCGCAGGTCCGCCGCCATCGCGCACGGCCCTTCAATCCAGCCTTCGACGATATGCGTCGAGCCTGCCCGCTCGGCCAGCATCGCCGCCCCCGCCACACGGTCCCTCATCCGCTCGCCCGCATGTGGATCCGGCACTTCCAGCTTCGCCAGCGTCGCCTTATCCTCGATCAACGCCCGCGACTCGATAATCGCCGGCGGCTGATTGTCAAACCATTCGATCGCCGCGCCCAAATCCGACGCCTCCCGCGCCGGGTCCGAAATCACCGAAACATAATCCGTGTCAAATGTTTCAGCGATCCGCAGCTGCGCCTCCGCCAGCTTCCGGTAATCCCGCGCATACTCCCCATACGCGATCCCGCTGCAGTCGCCCGCGAACATCATCGTGATCGGCATGAAGGGCAGCGCGTCCAGCGCCTCCCCGGCGATCATGCTCAGGATGCGCTGTTTGCCGTTCACCTCTCAGCTCCTCTCTGCCGTCACAATCCGTTCATCGTATCGCGCCGTGAACCGCTCGCCCGGCTTGGCAACGGCGAAGTCGTCCGACTCCCATTCGCCCCAAACAAATCGCCTGAAAATGTCCAGGCTCCCCTTCACCGCCTCAAAACGCCAGCCCCGCGTCTCCGCCTCGCGCACGGCTTCATCGTGGAAACTCGCATCCGGCTCCAGGCCCGTCTCGATATACACAAGCCTGCTGTAGTTGGCCTGATACCGCGTCATCTCATCGTAGAGGTAGCGTCCGTTGTCCTCGCCGTACCTCTCAATGAACTCATCCAGCGAGATCCCGATCCCCGTCCGGTTCATCACCAGTTGCTCCAACCCCGCGCCCCGCTCCAGCCAGCCCGTCGAGCGGAAATAGGTCCCCGGCTCTTCGGTCACAATCTGCACATACCGCTCGCGGCTGCCCAGCAGCAGCGCGATGCAGTCGTGCGCCCGCATCGCCACCACCGGCGTTGTCCTCGCCGTGATCCCGTGCAGCCCGTTGCCGCACAGCGCGTAGCCCAGCAGCACGGCGTCGTAGCCGTTGGTCTCGTCCACCCGCTTTTGCAGCTCGCGCGACATCGCCGCCCCGCCCAGGTCATGCAGTCCCTTGCTCAGAAACTCCACGTCCACCTGATGCGGCGAACGCGCCACCGCGTCGCACATCTCGCGGAACAGCACTTCGCAACTGATCAGCTTGAGGCGCATCGTTTACGCTCGGCCACCAGCGCCTCGATAAACTCCGGCGACGTACCGCAGCAGCCGCCCACGAAGCACGCGCCCGCGTCCAGCAGGCCCGCCAGATGCGCCGCAAACGGCGCCGCCCCCATCGAATAGGAAATCACGCCCGCCTCCACCACCGGCATCCCCGCATTCGGCTTCAACCAGATCGGCAAATCGCAAGTATCCCTGAACCGCACGCCAATCCCGGCGAACGACTCCGGCCCCGCCCCGCAGTTGGCGCCAATCGCCGACGCCCCTTCATCCGCCATCCGCTTGGCCGCCTGCTCCGGCGTCACGCCCATCATCGTCCGGTCTTTGTTCTTGCCCGAATCGAACGCAAAGCTCACCACCACCGGCAACCCGGTCGCAAGCGACGCCCGCAACGCGATCGACGCCTCCTCCAGATCGCTGAACGTCTCCAGCAGCAGCGCATCCGGACGCGCCTCCGCCAGCGCCGCCGATTGCATCGCGAACGCCCGCTCAATGCCCGCCTCGTCGATCTCGCCCGTCATCATCATCTTCCCCGTCGGACCCATCGACGCCACCACCCGCGCCTTGCCCGCCGCCGCCCGCCGCGAAATCTCAACACCCGCGACGTTCACCTCGCGCACCTTCTCCTCCGACGCGCCTTCAAGGCTCACCCGGTTCGCCCGGAACGTATTCGTCAGAATGATCTCGCTGCCCGCCGCCACATACAGCCGCGCCACGCCCTCCACCAGCTCCGCATGGTCGAGGTTCCAGAAGTCCGGGCACACCCCCGGCGCCAGCCCGCGCTGCTGCATCTGCGTACCCCAGGCGCCGTCGGTAATCAGCGGCCCGTTGTGGAGCCAGTCAAGCAGTGGGTTCATGACTTGTATTCCTTCCAGAATCCTTCAATCTCCTCCAATGTACGGTTTTTCGTCTCCGGCGTCAGCCTCCACACAAACCACGCCGTGAACGCGCACATCCCCGCATAGATGTAAAACGCACCTGTCGGGCCCAGCGCCGTCGTGATGCTCAGAAACGTCATCGTCAATACCGTACACGCCACCCATAACGAAAGCGTCGCAATCGACATCGCCCGCCCGCGAATCCGGTTCGGGAAGATCTCCGACAACACCACCCACACCCCCGGCCCCAGCCCTACCGCGAACGACGCAACGCACATCAGCATCAACGTGATCACCAGCGCCGCCGGCGGCGGCGTCATCCGGAACACCAGCGCCAGCCCCGTCAGGCTCAGCCCCATCATTGTCGACGAGAAGATCAGCAGCGCCTTTCTCCCCACCCTGTCAATCAGCGCTATGGCGACAATCGTGAACAGAAAATTCACCGCACCGATCAGCACGTTCGCCCCGATCGCCGCCGACGCCGAATGCCCGCCCACCTTGTCCTGCAGGATGATCGACCCATAGAACAACACCGTATTCACGCCCGACCATTGCTGCATCACCGCCAGCACAATCGCGATGAACAGCGCCCGCCTGATGCCCGGCTGAAACAGTTCCTTCCATGTCCCGGACTCCTCCGCCACAGCCGCGCGAATCTCAACCAGCTCGATCTCGGCCGCCTGCTGTCCGTTCACCCGCGCCAGGATCCGCAGCGCTTCGGCTTCCTTGCCCATCTCCACCAGCCAGCGCGGACTCTCCGGCACAAAGAACAACGCCACCAGGAAAAACACCGCCGGCGCCGCCGCCACCGCAAACATCCATCGCCAGCTTTGGTCGCCCTGGAAACTCAGCACCCAGTTCGTCGCGTACGCCAGCAGGATGCCCGTCACAATCGCCATCTGGTTTAGCGAAACCAGCCGCCCGCGCAGCCTCGCCGGCGCCACCTCCGCGATATACAACGGCGCCAGCACCGACGCCACTCCAATCGCCACCCCGCCCAGTATCCGCGCCACGGCAAACTCGGTCAGGTTCCTCGGCAGCGCCGCCCCCAGCGCCGACGCCGCGAACAGGACCGCCGACGCCATCAACACAATCCGCCGCCCGTACCGGTCGCTGAACCACCCGCCAACAGCCGCCCCCGCAATGCACCCGCTCAGCAGCGCCGACGCCGCCAGCTCCGTCTGAAACTCCGTCAGCGCCCACTGCTTCTTCAGAAACACAATCGCGCCATTGATCACCGCGATGTCGAATCCAAACAGCAGCCCCGACGTCGCCGCCACCAGCGAAACCACCCAGACGTAGATCATTCGCGTCCTTCCGCCAACAGGATTTCAACTTTTTTCAGAATCGTCCCCGACGCCCCTTCCACATGCAGCACGTCGCATTCCGATCCGAGAATGTGCGGGTGCCCTGTCTCTTCCATGCGCCCCGCCAGCTCGCGCGTCATGCTTGCCACCAGTTCACACGGCATATCGGCGTCTGAGTAAAACATCCGCGTCGGCAGATTCCCAAACAAAACGACGTCATCGGGCACAAGCGCCGCATCTTGCCACAGCTTCCTCGACGACCCCATGCTCAACACTGACGGGTGAATCACATGCCCGAACGCACGCACCATCTTGTCGTCCAGATGCCCGCAGTTGTGGAAAATCAGATCCACCCCGGCCTCATCCATCAGCGATCTCACTCGCAGGTTCGGCTCCAGCACGAATCGCGCAAACGCCCCCTCGCTCTTCGCCAGTTGCCTCGGCGACAAAAAGACGATATTCGCCGCCGGCTCGCATATGATCATCGCCCGCGCCCCGGCTTCAATCTGCGCTTTCACCGATCGCGCCACCGCCGCCTCGGCCAGCCGGCAACATCGCTCAACCGCCGCCACCCCCGCGTCCTCTTCCGCCGTCACTCCCGATAGCGCCATCGCCAGCGGCGTGATCGGATCGGCCAGCAGCTTCGTCATCAATGAAAACGGCCCGATCGCCATCCCCACCGGCATCAGTTCCGTGTTCGCCGCCACCCACTCGATCGCCCCGATCTGCGCCCGCTGCCGCTCCGGGAACCCGCCCTCCGCATACACTTCCTTCGCCGGGCCGGTCTCGAAGTGAAACCTGTCGGCCTGCTCTTCGCCCATGCCATAGGCCGCCAGCAGGTCGGCTTTCTCCAACCGCAGATCCATCAGCGGAATCGCCAGCGGCGTCTTCCACCGCGCCGCCGATTCCGCCACAACTCGCCCCAGCCCCGCCCCATCGCGCCGCACATCTTCTGCATCGTCGCGTTGATTGAGGACCAGGTCTGTCCCCACAATAGCCCTGTGCCGCCCTGCGGCAAGGCGGAGGAAGTATTCCCGCGCCATGCTCGCGCTCAGTTCGCGATGCTGCGCGCCAGCGCCACCGCGCCGCTGGCCGTCTCGCTATAGCCGTCCGCCCCGATCTCCTTCGCGTACTGTTCGGTCACCGGCGCGCCGCCCACAAACACCTTCACCTGCTGCCTCACTCCCGCCGCGTCCAGCGCCTCGATCGTCTTCTTCATCGATGGCATCGTCACCGTCAGCAGCGCCGACAAACAAACAATGTTGGCCCCAGATGTTCTTACCGCCTCGATGAACTTCTCCGGCGACACGTCCGCGCCAAGGTCCATCACTTCAAACCCGCCACCTTCCAGCATCGACGCCACCAGGTTCTTCCCGATGTCGTGCAAATCCCCCTTCACCGTCCCGATCACCACCCGCCCCGCCGGCTGCGCCCCGCTCGCCGCCAGCAACGGACGCAAGTACGCCAGCGCAGCCTTCATCGCCCGCGCCGCCAGCAGCAGCTCCGGAACGAAATACTCCTCGGCTTCATATCGCCGGCCCACTTCGTCCATCGCCGGCACCATGTAGCCCGAGATCAGCTTCACCGGATCGGCGCCCTCGGCCAGCGCCTCCTGCGTCACCGCCGACGACGTCTTCGCATCGCCGTCCAGGATCGCGTCATAGAGTTTTTGCAGGTCTGCCATATTCGCTCCAATTAAAATCGTTGTCTAGCCGCGGCCGCCAAATTCCCTCACCGCATCGAGCATCGCCACCACATTCTGCACCGGCGTCTCCGCCTGGATGTTGTGAATCGTGTTGAACACAAACCCGCCGCCTTCGGCGAACACCTCGCACCGCTCCAGCACTTGCCGCCTGACCTCTTCAGGCGTACCGAACGGCAGCGTCTTCTGCGTATCCACACCCCCTCCCCAAAACGTGATCCGCTCTCCAAACGTCTCCTTCAGGTGCCGCGGCTCCATCCCCGCCGCAGAACACTGCACCGGATTCAAAATGTCAAAACCCGCTTCGATCAGCGGCTCGATGAACCGCTCCACTGATCCACAGGAATGTTTGAAACACTTCCACCCCGTGTTGGCATGGATCCATCCGCAAATCTGTTTGTAGTACGGCAGCCACAGTTCCCTGAACGTGGCCGTCGAACAAAACGTCGAACTCTGCGTCCCGAAGTCGGTCCCGCACAAAAACAGCGCCCCCGGCATATCGCCCACCGCGCTGTGAATCGCCGCCAGGTTGCCAAGCGCGATCTCGCACTGCCGGCTGAAAATCGCATGGACATAATCCCTGCGCGCCCGCGTCGAGACATACCATTCGGTCACATCGCGAATCCCTCGCGGATCTTTGGCAAACGGCGCCGGCACCAGCGCGATGTCGCCAAACGCCGTGCCTCCAAGCCCCGCCACCACATACCGCCCCGTCGCATGCGCCGCCCGCACATCTTCCGCGATCTCGCCGATCTCGGCCTCGGTCAGCGGCTTGAACTCCTCAAGATTGTCCGCCGGATCCAGGCACTCCTCATCGAAGTGCCTCTGCCGGATAATCGAATCGAAGAAGAACCCGCCCTTCGGCATCCGCCCCGATGGCGCCGCCGACATGTCGCCTTCCGGATGCACCAGCACATCGCCGGCCTCGTCAATCGTCACATTGAACTCGCCCGCCACAAGCACTTCCAGCCCGTTGAACACCCACGGCTTCCAGTCCTTGTTCTCAATGCCGAACATGTTCTTGCGCCGGTACACGCCCGCCGTGTCGATCCCCATCGCCGCGATCAGATCCTCATCGATCCAGCCCAGCATCTGATACGGCTCATGCACCTTCACCGGCCGCCGTTCCAGCCCGTAGTGTTCGCGCAGCGCCGCCACAACCGAAACATGAATCCCTGTCACCGCCGTCGCGCCGAAATCAATCGGCACACGCCCGGCCCGCCGGTGCTGAACGGCAGCGGCGACGCACTGTCTGGAATCGCTCATCGTGTCAGCGACAAGAGTATCGAAAACTCCCGTATCGGTCAATGATCCACCCTCCGCTTGACACCCGCGCCAGACGCGATAAAGTTGCCCCATGGCAACAAGACGAAGAGACTTCCTGAAGTCGATGCCCGCAGCCGCCGCGGCCGCTGCCCAGCCCCCCACGATCGGACCCTCAACGCCCCGCATGGGATGGCCTCGCCGCTTCACCGGCCGCGCCCTGGCCCAGATCGCCATGCCTCTCGGCGGCGTCGCCGCCGGCTCCATCAGCCTCGGCGGACGCGGAAATCTCCGCGATTGGGAGATCTTCAACCGCCCCGACAAAGGCAACCAGCCCGCCCAGGTCTTCGCCTCGGTCTGGGCTCAGGCCGCCGGCTCGAAGCCTGTCGCCATGGTCGCCGAGTCCCGCCACCTGCCGCCATTCGAAGGACAGAACGGTCTCGGCGCCAACAACGTCCCCGGCCTGCCGCGCCTGCAAAACGCGGTCTTCCACGCCTCCTACCCCATCGCCCGCATCGACTTCTCAGACCGCCTCCTCCCCGTCAAACTCTCGCTCGAAGCCTTCACCCCCGTCATCCCTCTCGCCGAGAACGACTCCGGCTATCCCGCCGCCGTCCTCCGCTACAAGGCCACAAACCCCACCTCCTCCCCCGTCGATGTCGCTCTCGCCTTCTCCCTCGAAAACCCCGTCGGCACAGGCGAAGCCCGCAACAACTCTCCCGTCTCGGCCCCCGGCATCAAGGGCATCATGATGACCAACTCCAGGCTCGCCGCCGACGATCCGCTCCAAGGCTCCTTCGCCCTCTCCACCCCCTTCCAGGGCGAGGTCTCCATCTGGCGCGGCTGGCCCCGCAACCGTTGGTTCAACTCGCCCATGCTGTTCTGGGACCAGTTCTCCGTCAACGGCCGTCTCGGCGAAGACCCTGCCAAACCCGGACCCGTCGGCGTCGTCTGCCTTCGCGCAACAATCCCCGCCGGCGGCTCCGTCGAGTTCCCATTCATCCTCAGTTGGCACTTCCCCAACCGCACCCCCGAGCGCTGCCGCTGGACCGCCCCCAAGGGCGAGGAGAAAACCGTCATCGGCAACTGGTACTGCTCCCGCTTTCCCGACGCCTGGTCCGCCGCCAAAGACTTTTCCTCCCGCCTCCCCGATCTCGAACGCCGCGGCCGCGCCTTCGTCACCGCACTCGCCGAATCCACCATGCCCGCCGAAATCAAGGACGCCGCTTCGGCCAACCTCTCCACCCTCGCCACCCAAACCGTCTTCCGCACCCTCGACGGCGAGTTCCACGGCTTTGAAGGTTCCAACGACAAAGCCGGCTGCTGCTTCGGCTCCTGCACCCACGTCTGGAACTACGAATCCACCACCGCCCACGTCTTCCCCGGACTCTCGCGCTCCATGCGCCGCATGGCCTTCGTCCACACCCTCGACGACAAAGGCGGTATGCGCTTCCGCCTCCTCCTGCCCGCCGGCCGCCAACTGTTCGGCTTCGCCGCCACCGACGGCCAGATGGGCCAGATCATGAAGGCCTACCTCGATTGGAAACTCTCCGGTGACGACGTCTGGCTGCGCGCCATCTGGCCCCAGGTCAAGCGCGCCATGGAGTTCTCCTGGGTCGATGGCGGCTGGGATGCCGACCGCGACGGCGTCACCGAAGGCGTCCAGCACAACACCTACGACGTCGAGTTCTACGGGCCTAACCCCCAATGCGGCATTTACTACCTCGGCGCGCTCAAAGCCTCCGCCGAAATGGCCGCCGCCATGGGCGATGCCGGCTTCGCCTCCGCCTGCAAATCGCTGTTCGAACGCGGCGCCGCCTGGACCGACTCCAACCTCTTCAACGGCGAATACTACATCCAGAAGGTTGTCGGCGCCGACCGCTCCTCCATCGCCCCCGGACTGCTCTCCTCCATGGGCTCCGAGGACACCAAAAACCCCGAATACCAGATGGGCGAAGGCTGCCTCGTCGATCAACTGATCGGCCAGTACCAGGCCGACGTTTGCGGCCTCGGCGACCTGCTCAAATCAGCCAACATCCGCAAGTCTCTTGAATCCGTCTATCGCTACAACTACCGCCGCGACCTCTCCTCGCACGAAAACCCCCAGCGCACTTTCGCCGTCAGCGACGAAAGCGGCCTGCTGGTCTGCGACTACGGCAAAAAGCCCCGCCCCAAAATCCCGTTCCCCTATTACGCCGAAGTCTGGACCGGCTTTGAATATTCCGCCGCCGCCCAGATGATGTGGGCCGGCATGGTCGACCAGGGCATCGAGATCATCCGCTCGGCCCGCCTCCGCCACGACGGCGAGAAACGCAACCCCTTCGACGAACCCGAATGCGGCCACCACTACGCGCGCGCTATGTCCGCCTGGTCCCCCTTGCTCGCCTGGAACGGCTTCGACTACAGCGCGCCCAAACGCCGCCTGTCAGTCCATCCCAAACGCATGCCCCGCGTCGGACCCTTCAAGGGCTTCTGGTCCACCGGAACAGGATGGGGCGATTTAGTTTGGAACCGAAACTCCCTCGAACTCCGCGTCATCGAAGGCCGCCTCGCCGTCGACTCTCTCATCCACGGCGGCGAAACCATCGCCCTCGCCGGCCCGCAAGTCGCCGAGCCCGGCCGCCCGCTTGTCTGGAAGCGCCCTGCGAAGGCGTAGCCGCTCAGAACCGGTACATCATCTCGAGATAGCCGAACGCACCGTCCTTGCACTGCGGGTAGATCCTCGCCATCGCGCTCTTGCCGATGGCGTACCCGTAGAATCCTGACAGCGTCACATTCGGCCTCACGTTCCAATCGGCGCTCGCGTCGTAATAC
>JACZJQ010000335.1 GCA_014860455.1 Bryobacteraceae bacterium
GGCTGAAATCCTGCGCCTTCCGGCCCCACAGGCCCAACAGAGAGCCGGCCGTCAACTGCATCAGCCGCCCGCAAGCCACCCATTGGGCCAGCAGTTCGATCCTCTGCCGCAACAACGGGTTACGCTCCGGATGGGTGACGATCACTGTCATGCCGGCACTTTCCAACTGGTCGAAAACCTCCCCCGTGTTTTCGAAAATGACAAGATCGGAAAACTCGACCAGCAGGTAGCGCCCGCCGTTGACCGTGTACTTGCCGGGTTCGGCCAGCGCATCCTGCACGTTATCGTGCATGAGGTGAAAATCGCAGCCGCGATGCAGTTTCAGGCCCTCCGGCGCCCGACTTCGCGCCGTGGCCAATGCCATTTCCACCGCCTCGGGATCGAACCGGTACTGGGTATCGGCATGAGGCGTTGCCACCAGGTCAGTCGTGCCGTAGCGCGCCGCAATCGCAATCATCTCCGCCGACGCGGTTTCGTCCGGTGCGCCGTCGTCCATTGACGGCAGGAAGTGGCAGTGGATATCGATCATGGGACCCCTTCAGGTTACCGCGTCGCAAGTTCCGCTCAGCGCCCCAGCCCCTAGGGAGTCTATGAATTTTGACCTTAGAAACCTCTCAGATATACCTTAAATTCTTGTTTTTCGATGGTTTCTGCTATAGATTAAGAACCTAAGGAACCGATTAGGTGATTAATAGGTGTCTTCATGAAGAGGCACCGAGGTTCATGATGCCAGCCAGAGCTAGACTCGTCCTGGGCGGTACGGTCCTGGCGGGGGCCTGTCTGCTGGCGGCAGACTTGGCCTCGGGCGTGGGCGAACCATCCAGGCTGCTGTTCGCGTACCTGGCGCTGACAGCCTCAGTCTCCCTGCTCGACATCCGGCTTCAGGCCCGCGGTGGCGATATCTCCTTGGGGATCGTCTTCGCGCTGGCCGGTTTCGTCCAACTTACGCTTCCCCAAGTGTATTTGCTCGGCCTTGCCGCAGGGCTCTTCCCACTCGCAAAATGCAGGCTCCTGACGATTGACGCAAAAATGGTCGCATTCCAGGCGGCGGTCGCCGTACTGAGCCTGAAGTCGGGCTACCTGTTGTATGAGGACATCTGTGCCCTGCTGCCGGCCAACGCCGCAACGACGGCGATCATCCTGTCCTGTCCTGCGCTGGTCGGCGTCAGCAGTTTCCTGCTGGCGCTGTACGAGGCGGCGCAGCAGAGGGTCAGGTTGCGGTCGATCTGGCCCAAGGACTACGCATGGTCGCTGATTTATTACATCGGGTGCTCCGCGGCCGCGGCTTTAATTGTCGCTTTGTCCTACCTCCCGCTGCTTCAGTTCCTTCTGATCGTTCTGCCTTTGCTGCTTCTGGCCGGCAGGGCGTTGCGCGACCAACGCCGCGCCATGGACCTCGGGCGCGAACAGAGCAACCAATTCACCGGCCTGCAGATGGGCGTTCTCCAGGTGCTCGGCCAGGCCCTTGAAGCCCGCGAAGGCCGCGGTGTGATCCACTTCGAGCGGCTCGGCAGGTATGCTCACGGGCTCGGCAAGGCAATGGGGCTGGAAGGCATTCAA
This sequence comes from Bryobacteraceae bacterium, assembly GCA_014860455.1. Lineage (GTDB taxonomy): Bacteria > Acidobacteriota > Terriglobia > Bryobacterales > Bryobacteraceae > PNKE01. Next base: position 1,561 of record JACZJQ010000335.1, read on the forward strand.
CTCATGGCGCTCGAAACGGGGGCGCTGCTGCATGACGTCGGCAAGCTCGCAGTTCCCGACTACCTGCTCACCAAACCCGGCAAGTTGACGCCCGAAGAGTTCGATCTGCTGAAGAAACACCCTGTTGTCGGGGCCGAGATTATCAGCAAGGCGAACCTGCCCTACCCCGTCGCCCCGCTTGTTTACTCCCACCAGGAAAACTGGGACGGATCCGGGTATCCCGACGGGCGGAAAGGCGCCGATATCCCTACCGGCGCGCGAATCCTGCGCGTCCTGGACGCCCTCGACGCCTTAACGGCCGACAGGTCCTATCGTCGCGGACTCTCGCTGCAGGAGGCGATTGCGGAAATCAACCGCGGGGCGGGAACGTCGTTCGATCCAAAGTTGGTGCAAGTGCTTTCGGCCAACTACAAGAAGTGGGAACAGGCAATCCCGTCATCCGCCGCCAAGAGTAGTATGGCGGCCCGGACGCCAACGCAGTCGGTGACAAGCGTCATCGCCGAGGCGCGCCAGGAGGAAAAGACACTCAGTTCGCTGAACAGACTCTTCAAGGCCTCACTCGACCTCGAAGGCACCCTGTTGCGCCTGGAACGGGAACTCGGCGCCGTCATCCCGCACGAGACGATGGTGCTGTTCAGGCTGAACGGAGAGTCGCTTCAAACCTGGCACGTTTGCGGCGAGAATTACAGGCTTTTCCAGAACGTTGATATTCCGCTGGGGCGCGGCGTCAGCGGCCTTGTCGCCCGCACCGGCCGGGGCCTCGCCGACGGCCTTGCAGCCGCCGATCTGCTGTTTACGCCTGATGCCGGCGGCGGTTGCCGCCTGAAATCGATGCTCTCGGTTCCGCTATCCAGCGAGCACACCACCGCCGGCGTGCTCAGCCTCTACTCCGAAAATGAGCACTACTTCACGGCCGACCACCTGCGTCTGCTGGCCGCTTTGGCGCCCAGCCTCGCCTCGTGGCTGGAGACCTCCATGCTCTACATGCGGGCCGAAAGCCGCGCCTCCACCGACGCGCTCACCGGACTGCCCAACAACGAATCGCTGTTTAGCCACCTGCAGAACGAAATCGCCCGCGCTCTGCGCGGCAACCTGCCGCTTTCAGTGGTGGTCTGCGACCTCGACGGCTTTAAGAGCGTCAACGACCGCTTCGGCCACCTCACCGGCAACGAACTGCTCAAGTGCGTCGCCTCGGGTCTGCGCTCCAAGTGCCGCGAGTATGACTTCGTCGCCCGTATGGGCGGCGACGAGTTCGTCCTCATCATGCCCGGCCTCGACCGCGAAGCCGCCATCAGCCGGTGCCCGGTGATGGAGGAGGTCGTTATCGCCGCCGGGGTCAAGGTCTGCGGAGAACAGTGCATCGGCATGAGCGCCGGCATCTCGCAACTCGGCTACGACGGCAGGAACCCCGACGAACTTGTCGCCGCCGCCGACCTCCGCATGTACGAGCAGAAACAGACTCGCAAGGCGGCCATGCTCTCCCGATCCCATTGACGCCTGCCGCGGCCTCTGGGCCGCAAGCACCCTATTTGCCGCTGACCTTCACCCGCACCCGGTCCACATCCTCGATCTCGATCTCCAGCCCCCGCCGGGCATCAAGGTCCGCCTTCGAAATTGTGAAGCTGACCGGAACCGTACAATCCGACTGACTGTGTCCGGGGATCTTCGCTCTTACCTTCAGCGTCTCGTTATACCGCGGACCCTCCGCCGGGAAGTAGCCCAGCACCCGGTCCAGATCGCCCTGCGCCACCGATTCGCCAGCCAGGCTGCCGCCCGAGGAGTCAACCAACGAAACCCTCACCTCGCGCACCACAAACGGCACCCTCGCCGGATTCGTGATCCGCACCTCGGCGATCAGCAACGCGCTGGACTCGCTCGTCGCCAGCGTCCTCACCCTTAACACCTCGGCGTTGAGCCGCACCTGAGAGCCCATGTTCGACCAGAAAACGATTCCGGCGATCAGGGCCACCAACAGCAACCCGAACAGAGTGTACCGAAGGACTTGCACCGGACCTCCCCCTATGCGACGATCTCCCGGATCTTAGCCAAGCACATGTGCGCCTTCTCAATCAGCGTGCCATCGAAGACATGCGTCTCCAACCCCACCTGCCCGCCGTAGCCGGCCGAGTTCAATGCACCGAAGATCCCCTTCCAGTCCAGGAAGTCCGGGCCCACCACCAACGCCCGCGCCTTCATCTGAACGTTGAGCAGTCTGTCCATTGGCAGCTTCTTGAATCCGTCAGGGTAGGGCACCGCCTTCAGCGGCAGTTCGTTCACCGGATCCCAGTTGATGCCGAAATGCCTGGACTTCACCAGGCCGCAGATGCTCACCAGTTCCGCCGACGTGCCGACATTGCAGGAAGCTTCATTCTCCACCAGCAGCTTGACGCCTTCCTTGCCCGCCGCCTCCACCAACTCGCCCAGGATCTCCGCGATCCTTTGCATCACGGCTTCGGGCTCGGCCACCCGCGAAAACGTGAACACGCGCACGATATCGACGTCGAAGGCATGCGCCGCCGTGATCGCCTGGCGCAGCGTCTCCATGCGCCGGTCAAACAACGCCTGGGCGGCGGCTGTGCGCGCCGCCTTCTGCTCCTCGGTCTCGATGCGCCGGCGCGCGGGCACGGTCCCCGGCAGGTCGAACTTCAGCATGCCGGTGTTCAGAAACGAGACCTTCAGGCCGGCGTCTTTGAACGATTTCACCGCTGCCGCAAGCTCCGGACCCTGCAACGTGAAGTACGACCGGCGCTGGCCGGGCACCCCGCGCAGTTCCACCCATTTCAGCGCGTAGTGACGGCAGAACTCGATCGCCTCTTCCGGCGACTTCGCCACCTCGTCGGTCAGCACGCTGATCCGCGACCAGTCAATCCTGCTGGCCGCCTGCATCGGCGCAACAGCGGCCAGGGAAGCCGCGATGAAATTTCTTCTGTTCATGGTGCTCTCGCCGTCAGTCTATCAGGACAATCCTGTTGCCGCGCATCGCTGCATGCACGAACGCCCCGGAGATCTCAACCGGGGCGCTCGGGGATGACCTTGCTCTGATGAATCTAGTCCCGTCTGCGGCGAGTCGCCCAACCTAGGGCAAGCAGAGCAGACGCCGTCAAGCCCAGCGTGGCCGGCTCGGGAATCGCACCCGGCCCACTGCTGTCGTCATAGACACCGATGAGTCCGGCGCCGTTGAACGACTCCACGATGCTGGCATATGGGTTCACGCCGAACAGATTGACCGTATTGCCGTTGCTGTAGAACAATTGCGGGATGCTGGAGAAGATCGGATGCCCGCTGGTCACCGCGAAGGTTCCGCCGATGCCGTTGTAAGAAGTTCCGAAGTCGAAGCCGAAGTTGTTCAGGAACCCGTCCCAGAAAGTGTCTTCGCCCGCGATCGAGCCCGTACCACCCATCAGGTAAACGTTGCCGCCCGCGTTGACGTAATTAGTCAGAACCGCAGCGTCGTAGGAACCCGCGTACCCTCCAAGAAACACGCCGTCATAGGCGGAGAGCCCAGGCAGGGTGAATGGCGCCGCAGTGTTCACCGAGACGCTGTGCCCCGCGCCGGTCAGAGCATTGGTGAATGTTGAGTTGTTCAGCCCGAAGTTGCTTGTGTAGACGAGAAAACTCCCTGGGCCGCCGGGGCTGAACCAGTCGGCAACATTCACCGCGAAGGGTGCGGCATTCACGCCGCTGCTCGACATCGTCCACTCATCGTGGTTCACCACGATCTTGCCTGCGAATAGCGCGGGGGCGGTCAGGGCACAGACTAGTGCCAATAATGATAGAACCTTCATCTCTCCTCCAGTTTTCTCGATCATATACTACTCACTGATCAGGAGCCATACCTTTTTTGCGGCCCCGCTGGATCCATTCGGTCCGGCGACAGCGACCGTTCAGCGTGCGCCTACCTGACCACCAGCACGTCATCGAGCGGCTTCTTGTCCAGTACCGGCACTTCTGCATCCGGGGCCGGATAGCCCACCGGAATCAGCAAAAATGGCCGCTCATTCTTCGGCCGCTCCAGAATCTCGCCAAGAAAACCCATCGGACTCGGCGTGTGCGTCAGCGTCGCCAGCCCGGCCATGTGCAGCGCCGCCAGCAGGAACCCGCAGGCGATCCCGACGCTCTCCTGCACATAGTAGTGCTTCACCTTCCGCTCGCCGTCCAACCCGTAATCGATGCGAAACACGGCGATCAGGCAAGGAACTGTTTCGAGAAACGGCTTGCGCCAGTCCGTGCCAAACGGTTCCAGCGCCTCCAGCCACTCACCGGGAAACCGGCTCTCGTAGTTGCGCTTCTCTTCGGCCTCGGCCGCCTCGCGGATGCGCCGTTTGATCTCCGGGTCGGAGACAACCACGAATCGCCACGGCTGCTGGTTGGCGCCCGACGGCGCCGTCGCCGCTATCCTCACGGCTGATTCAATTAACTCCAGCGGCACGGGCTCATCGCTGAATGAGCGCACGCTGCGCCGCGTCCTCATCCGGCTTTCGAAACCCAGCACTCTCTCCCGCTGCTCGCCTTCCGGCAGCCGCTTGAAATCGAGCTTCTGGAATCGCTGGCCCTGTTCCACTAATTCTTCGGCTTTTCGGTCACCAGTTTCTGCCCGCCCGAGCGCTTCACCTTCTCCAGTCCGCATGAACCCAGCGTCTTATAGCCCTTGGCCTCGAGAATGGCTGCCGCACGGGCAGCCCGTCCGCCCTGGTTTCAAAGCGTGACGATCACTTTGTCTTTGGGAATTTCTCTCAGCCGCGTCTCAATCTGGCTCATCGGGATGTTGACATAGCCCTTCACCGAGCCCAGCGCGGAGATCTCGGACGGCTCTCTCACGTCGAGAAAGAAGATCTTCGAGGGATCCTCAAGCAGTTTGGCGAGTTGTTCGGAAGTGATTTCCTTGGTGGCCGTCGCCTGCCCGCAGGCCAGCCCGAAGGCTAGCACGGAGGCAGCTACGCAGGCCCAGCAGAAGCTTCGCATGTGGGCAGTGTAGCATGGTAGAAACATGGGTTTACTTCCAGACGAGTTCTACCGGATCGGCAAACTCCCGCCTTACGTTTTTGCGGCGGTCAATGAGATGAAAGCGCGGCTGCGCTCGCAGCAGTATGACGTTGTCGATTTCGGCATGGGCAATCCCGACGGCGCCACCCCGCGCCCGATTGTCAACAAGCTGGTCGAGGCCGCCCGCAATCCCAAGAACCACCGCTACTCGGTCTCCCGCGGCATCCCCAACCTGCGGCTCGAGATCACCCGCCGCTACAGCCGCCAGTACGGCGTCGAGCTGGACCCGGAGACCGAGGCCATCGGCACCATCGGCTCAAAGGACGCATTGGCCCACCTGATGTTCGCCGTCATCGGCCCCGGCGACCTCGTAGTCACCCCCTCGCCCTGCTACCCCATCCACCAGTGGGGAGTCATCATGGCCGAGGGTGAGGCCGTCCCCATGCCCGTAGATAACCCGCCCGAATACCTCAACCGCCTCGAGGACTTCTACCGCAAGTCGGCGAGGAAACCGGCCCTCATCCTCCTCAACTACCCCCACAATCCCACCACCGCTACCGTCGATCTCGACTTCTTCAAGGAAATCGTCCGCCTCGCGTCGCACCACGGGACCATGGTCCTGCACGACTTCGCTTACGCCGACCTCGGCTTCGACGGCTACAAACCGCCCTCCATCCTCCAGGTGGACGGTGCAAAGGAAGTGGCCGTCGAGATCTTCTCGATGACCAAGAGCTACAACATGGCCGGCTGGCGCATGGGCTTCTGCCTCGGCAACGCCAAGATGATCAAGGCCCTGGCCCGAATTAAAAGCTATCTGGACTACGGCAACTTCCAGCCCATCCAGATCGCCTCCATCATCGCCCTGCGCGAATGCGAGGAAGAGGTCCTCAAGATCCGACACATCTACGAGCGCCGCCGCGACGTCCTGGTCGAAGGCCTCAACGCCTCCGGCTGGCCGGTGGATAAGCCTCAAGCCACCATGTTCGTCTGGGCGCCCATTCCCGAGCACTGCCGCCATATGGGCTCGCTCGAATTCTCCAAGGCCATCCTCGAACAGGCCCTGGTCGCCGTCTCGCCTGGCGTAGGCTTTGGCCCGGCAGGCGACGGCCATGTCCGCTTCGCATTGATCGAGAATCACCACCGCACCCGGCAGGCCCTGCGCCGCATCAAGCAATTCCTGCGCGATGCCAGGCCGCGCGGCTGATATCATCTCAAGGATATGGCGGTCACGGCCCCCATCGGCGCCCGTCGCCTTGTCGATCTTCGCAAGGTCTCGCCGGGTGCCATCCAGCCACTGCTCGAAGAAGAGATCGATCAGTGGAATCGGATTCTCCACTGGGACTTCCGGCCTTCGGCGGCCATGCTTACCCGTTATATCGGCTACCGCGCCCTTGACGGCCTCGCCCTCTGCGAAGGCTCCGAGATCGCCGGCTACTGCTATTGGGTCTGCGAAGGCCGCAAGGCTCTGCTCGGCGACCTCTTCGTCCGCCAGCCTTGGCGCGGCATGGCCGCGGAAAACTCGCTCCTGCGCGGCGCGCTCGATACCCTCGCCGGCTGGCCCGACATGACCGCACAGCCTGGCCTGCCCGCCGCGGGCTGGATCCGCCGCATCGAGGCCCAGTTGATGATGCTCTCAATCCACGGCCCCCAGGTTCTGCCCCAGGGTCCGTTGCCTCGGACCTTCCGCCGCTTCTTCATGATTGGCAGCCTGCACTCAGCCGTCCGGCTCCGCCCCGTCTCTCCCCCGCCCGGATACCGCTTCGACTCCTGGCTGCCCTCAATGATCGGCGACCTCGCCCTTCTCGTCGAACGCTGCTATCAGGGCCACATCGATAGCGAAATCAACGACCAGTACCGCACCACTGAAGGCGCCAGGCGCTTCCTGGAAAACCTCACCAACTACCCCGGCTGCGGAGCCCTCCAGCCTGCCGCCAGTTGGATCCTGCTCGATGCCGCCGGCACACCTCAGGGTCTGGTTCTCTGCACATCGGTCTCCGGTTCAACCGGCCACGTCGCCCAGATCTGCACCGCCCCCCATCTTCGAGGCTCCGGCGTAGGCTACGAACTGATGCGCCGGGCCATGCTCGGTCTGCTCGCCCAGGGCTCGGTCGAGGCCTCGCTCACCGTCACCGCCGCCAATGCGCGCGCGCTTTCCATGTACCGCCGGCTCGGCTTCGCCACCACCCACGAATTCGACGCCCTGGTCTGGTCAACAAGCTAGGCGGCCTTACATGCTATCGATCATGGGTTTCAGTTGATGGACCAGTTGCAGAACCGCCGGCCCCAACGTCACCACGAACACCGACGGCATGATCAGAAAAAACACCGGGAATACCAGCTTCACGCCCAACTTCCTCGCAGCTTCCTGTGCCGTCTGCCGGCGGCGCGTGCGCAGGTACCGGGCATGAGTGCGCAACGTCGGCCCCAGGCTTGATCCGAACCTTTCGGTGTCCAGCAGGATGCGCGTCAGTTTGCGAAGTTCCTCCGATTCGGTCCGCGTCCCAAGATCCATCAGGACATCGTGCTTATTCCGTCCGGCGCGCAACTCCAGCATCGACTGCTGAAACTCCGAACTCAGTTCCGGGAATAGCCCCTTCAGTTGCCTCGATGTGTCCGAAATCGCGGCGTCCAGAGGCTGGCCGGCTTCAATGCCCAGCACCATCAGATCCAGCGCCGCCGGCAGCGCCTCATCTACTCTTTCCCTGCGCTTGGTGACCAGGCCCCCCAGGATCCGGTCAGGCAGCATGAAGCAAAACCCCGCGCCGCATACCGCCGCCAGCACCGCCGTATCCAGGCTCTCCCTCGACAGCAGTCCCGCCCAGCCGCAGACGATAGCCCCGAAAATCGCCGACGCCGTCTGTGTCCCCTGGAAAGTCCACAGCGCCAGTTCCCCTCTGTAGCCCGCCGCCGACAGCTTTTCTCTCATGTTCCGCGATTTCTTCTTCGGCTGCGGCCCCAACTGCGCGATGAACATCATCGATTGCCGCAACCCATCCTTCAGCCCGCCCTCGCCCTTCGAGGCCGGATCTTCCGGGATCTCAATCGGCCGCGCCAGCGTCCGCCAGCGGAACGCCAGCAGCACCGCCCCCACCGAGGCCATCACGAAAAGGAAGAAACATACGGTCAGCGTGGCTTCTGTCATTGTCTCCTCCCCTACATGCGGATCCTGGACATCTTCTTGATAACCACGTGCGCCGCGATATTGGCCACGATGGCGGCCATCACCAGCGCGCGCCCGACAGGCTGCTGGAACAGATTGGCCATGTACTCGGGATTAACCACGAACATCACCACGCTGATGCCTACCGGCAACGCTGTCAGCACGCCCCCGGTCATCCTGCCATGCGCCGTAATCGAACGGATCTCGCCTTCCAGCGCGCTACCCTCGCGCATGGTCTCCGCCATCCGCGTCAGCACGTCGTTCAATTTGCCCCCAACCCGGTTCTGCAGCTTAACCGCCGCGGCGAACATCCTCACCTCGGTCACCGGAATCCGGTCGGCCAGCGCGTCCAGCGAATCCTCCCAACTGGTGCCCAACTTCCACTGGTCACGCGTCCGTCTCATCTCGGTGGCGAGCGGCTCGGGCTGTTCCATCGCCAGCAGTTCCATGGCCGACGCCAACGGATAGCCCGCCTTCATCGCCCGCGCCAGCGAATCCAGCGCCTCGGGAAACTGCGCCGAGAACCGCGTCAGCCTTCGCGCATGCTTGAACCTCATATACCCATATGGCAGATAGCCCGTCCCCAGCGCCGCCGCCAGTGTCATCACGCCGGGTATCCACTCCACCGACCCAAGCACGCTCGCCGTCAGCATCGCCAGCATCATCATCATCAGCACCATCCGCCCGACAGTCCAATTCATGTCGGCCTCGGCGATCTGGCGCTTCAGCGTGTCGACATGGATGATCCGCTCCAGCAGAATCCTCCAAACGCGGATCGTGCTGACCGATTCGGCCTCTTCCTTGAGCAGCGTCAACTGGCCGTCGGTAGACTCCTCAACCTCCGCGCCCATGATCCTGGCCCGCGCCTGCACAGCCGCATGGGCGAACACCACCGCCGCCGTCGCTGCCAGCATCGCTGTCAGGAACATGGCGGCGAAAATCATGAAGGAGTACATGGCTTACCTGTTCCCCGCCCCTAACGCACTGCCACCAGATCGCCCTGCGCCGGCCTTTCGGCGCGGGCGCCGGTCAGCGCCGCCGACTCCAGCACCTTCGGCCCGCCCGTGGCATTGTCGAACGGGTTCCTCAACACAATCCGGATGCTCATCGCCGCATCGGCCAGGCTCAACCGGTCCGCCTCTTCCGGCTTCACCAGCAGCGTCACGTCCGCCCGGTTCGCGCTTACCGACAGCACTTCGACGTTCTCCATCATCCGCCGCAACTTGATTGTCCCCGTGCTACGGTCCAGCACCTGCACGTCGATCCTCCCCCCTGCCGCCAGCATCGAAACCACCCCGCCCGAAGCCGCCGGATGAATCGTCACCGCCCTCATGCCCGACGGAATCGCCATCGCCGGACCGCCCGTCTCGCCCCTGCGCGTCATCATCGATACCGATAACGGCTGCCCCGGCCCGGTAGGTTCGAGCAGCGTCAGCCCCAGTGCCGCCTCAATGCTCCTCACCGGTTCCTTCGGCATATTGGCGGGCTCCACCGCCGCGCGCTCCAGATCCTCCGCCGTGATCTGTACGCCGCGGTTCAGAGACCGTTTGGCAACCACGGCCGACCTCGCCTCCACCGTCTCTCCTCCCCCGCGCAGCCTGGGAATCAGCAATCCATAGAAGAAGCCTGTCGCCACCAGCGCCGCCACGAAGGCCACACCCAGCAAAGGCATCAGATTCCGTTTCATCGTCAGATTCCCTCCTCATCGCCCCGGCTCACCCGCCGGGAACTTCAGCGACGGCCCCGGGCCGCACAGCGGCCGCCGGAGTCATCCGCACTCTTCCATCGGATGAAGTCCTGAAGACCTTTACCCGGCCAGCCCTCTACAATGGTTGGTTAGTGGATACCCGTCGAATGTGCCCGCACTGCCGGGCCTTTATCACCGTCAAGGACAAAATCTGTCCTTATTGCGACACCGAGGTCGGCCCCCGCGCCATCGATCGCCGCGATCCCGGCGCCATCTTCGCCGGCATGATTCCATCGGCCCGCTTCGTCACCTTCACAATCCTTACCCTCAACGCCGGCCTGTTCCTCATCACCGTCCTGGCCAGCATGAAGGCCGGCAACGGCGGGGCGCTGATGGGCCTCGACATCACAACCCTCACCAAGTTCGGCGCCGCCCGCCCCGACGCCGTCTTCCTCTATGACCAATGGTGGCGCCTCATCACCGCCGGATTCCTGCACGGCGGACTCATGCACATCGCCTTCAACACCTGGGCCTTGATGGATGTCGGCGCCCATGCCGAGGAGATCTACGGCCAGCGCCGCATGGTCGTCATCTACATCCTGTCCACCATCGGCGGCTTCCTGGCCTCCTGCGTCTGGACCCGCTCGGTCTCCATCGGCGCCTCGGCCGGATTGTTCGGACTCATTGGCGCCATGATCGCCTTCAGCGTCACCCACAAAGGCAGTATGGAAGCCGCCATGGTCCGCGCCTTCTACGTCCGCTGGGCCATCTACGGCCTGCTCATGGGCCTGCTCCCGTTCTTCCGCATCGACAACGCCGCCCACATCGGAGGCCTCGCCTCCGGCTTCGTCATCGCCTACATCACCGGCACACCGCGCCTCATCGAAACCTGGCAGGAGAAGCTCTGGCAGGCCGCCGCCGCACTCTCGCTTGCCCTCGCCGGCTTCAGTTTCTTCAAGATGATCACCTATATGCTCAGCGTCTCGCCACCCGCCGGCTGAGTCCTCCTGTCCGCAACCTACTGAAGATACTGGATCTTCTGGGTCCGGATTTAAGTCGCTGAAAATGCGTGGCCCTAGACGCTTGACCTACTGAATCTTTCCCTGCTACAGTTACATCTAGGACAGAAAGAGTCCGAGATACGACAATGCTCAAGCTGACCAAAAAAGCCGACTACGGATTGATCAGCCTGAAGCACCTGGCCCTGCTCGAAATCGGGAAGACGGCTTCGGCCAAAGAGATCGCCGAAGCCTACCGCATTCCTGCTCCCATCCTGGCCAAGGTGCTCCAGCAACTGGTCCGCCACGGCTTTCTGGTCTCCGAGCAGGGCACCAACGGCGGCTACCGCCTGTCGAAGGACCCCTCTATGATGACCACGCTCGAGGTAATCCGCGCCATCGACGGGCCCATCATTTTGACCAACTGTTTCACTGAACACGGCGAATGCGGACTCGCGTCCAAATGCTCGGTCCGCGAACCGCTCCGCAAAGTCCACGAAGGAATCCTGAAGCTGCTCGACAGCATCACCATTCATGACCTCTCCGACGACACTGACCAGGAACTGCGCGTCCCTGGACCGGGCCCTCTGAAGAGCTTCACGGTGCTGCACAGCTAAGCAATGGCGAGAGGCGACGAAAATATCATGTTGAAATTCCCGATCTACCTGGACAACCACGCGACCACGCCCATGGACCCGCGCGTCTTCGAGGCCATGAAGCCTTACTTCATCGATCTGTTCGGCAACGCCGCAAGCCGCAACCACAGCTTCGGCTGGGTAGCCGAAGAGGCGGTCGAGAAGGCCCGCAAACAGATCGCCTCGCTCATCGGCGCAACGGCCAAGGAGATCGTCTTCACTTCAGGCGCCACGGAGTCCAACAACCTCGCCATCAAGGGCGTCGCCGAAATGTACTCGCAGCGCGGCAACCATATCATCACCGCCGCCACCGAACACAAAGCCGTCCTGGACACCTGCAAGCGCCTCGAAAAGCACGGCTGCCGCGTCACCTACCTGCCGGTCCGCCCCGACGGCCTCGTCGATCTCGACCAGCTCCGCGACGCCATCACGGATAAGACCGTCCTTGTCTCCATCATGTACGGCAACAACGAAATCGGCACCGTCCAGCCGATGCGCGAAATCGGCGCCATCTGCAAGGAGCGCGGCGTTCTCCTCCATTCAGACGCCACCCAGGCCGTCGGCAAGATCCCGGTCTCGGTGATCGACGACAACATCGACCTGATGAGCTTCTCCGGCCACAAAATGTACGGCCCCAAGGGTGTCGGCGGCCTCTATGTCCGGCGCCGCAACCCGCGCGTCCAGATCACCGCCCAGATGGACGGCGGCGGCCACGAACGCGGCATGCGTTCAGGCACGCTCAACGTCCCCGGCATCGCCGGACTCGGCGCAGCCGCCGAACTCTGCCAGCAGCTCATGCCCCAGGAAATGGCCGAACACGCCGCCATGCGCGACCGCCTCAAGGACCGCCTCATGGCCGAGCTCGACGAAACCTACATCAACGGCAGCGTGCAGCACCGCCTGCCGCACAACCTCAACATCAGCTTTGCCTACGTCGAAGGCGAAAGCCTGCTGATGGGCATCAACGACATCGCCGTCAGCTCCGGCTCGGCTTGCACCTCGGCCACCCTCGAGCCCAGCTACGTCCTCAAGGCACTGGGCGCCGGCGACGATCTGGCCCATTCGTCTATTCGCTTCGGCATCGGCCGATTCAACACCAACGAAGAGATCGATTACACCGCTCAGAAGGTGATCGACGTCGTTAAAAAACTGCGCGAGCTGTCGCCCCTCTACGAAATGGTGAAAGAGGGCATCGACCTCACCAAGGTCGAGTGGGCGGCGCACTAGGCGCGACGATTTTTGTATCAGCAGTACGAGATTCGAATCAGAAGGGGATTGGACACAAATGGCATACTCCGATAAGGTTCTGGACCACTACAACAACCCGCGCAACGTGGGCAGCTTCGACAAGAAAGACCCTGGCATCGGCACCGGCCTGGTTGGCGCGCCCGAATGCGGCGACGTCATGAAGCTCCAGATCAAGGTCAACTCCGACACCGGCGTCATCGAGGACGCTAAATTCAAGACTTTCGGCTGCGGCTCGGCCATCGCCAGCTCGTCGCTCGCAACCGAGATGCTCAAGGGCAAGACCATCGACCAGGCGCTCGACATCAAGAACACCGAGATCGTCAACGAACTCGCCCTGCCGCCGGTCAAGATTCACTGCTCGGTGCTGGCCGAGGACGCCATCAAGGCCGCCATCAGCGACTACAAGGCCAAAAACGGCGCGCCCGCTCCGGCTGCCGCGAAGGCTTAAGATTGAAGGGGGCGGGTCCATCCGCGCCTGCCCCGCCAGGAGTCGTCAGAGCCCATGCCATCGATTAACGTCACCGACAAAGCCGTCGAGAAGATCCGCACCGCGTTCGCCAAACAGGGCGTCTCAGGCGGGTTGCGTCTCGGAGTGCTCGGCGGCGGCTGCTCGGGCCTGAGCTATCAGTTCAAGTTCGACACCCGGCCGCGCCCGACCGACCATATCTTCGAATTCAGCGGCGTCCAGGTCTATGTCGATCCCAAGTCGATGGTCTTCCTCGACGGCATGACGCTGGACTACAAGGAGTCGATCATGCAGTCCGGCTTCGCCTTCGAAAACCCTCACGCCACCAAGAGCTGCGGCTGCGGCACCTCGTTCTCGGCCTGAGAGGAGGCGCGCCCGTGTCCCACTCCAAGGAAGAACATCACTGCTGGAACTGCGGCGAACATTCGGCCAGCGAGCGCGCCGCGCGTTCGCTGTTCTGCCAGTTCTGCAATACCCTCCAGGCCCCTTCGCCCGACTACTACCGTTTTTTCAGCCTGCCCAAGACGCTCGCCATCGACGACGAAGCGCTCCAGCAGACCTTCTATCAGATGAGCCGTCTGCTGCATCCTGACCGCTACGGCCGGCGGCACGAACGCGAACGCAACTATTCGCTCGAAGCCACCGCAATCCTTAACGACGGCTACCGCGTCCTCAAAGACCCTGTCCGCCGCGCCGAATACGTCCTGCGCGAAAACGGCTTCCAGGTGGGCGAGCAGCGCTCAAACGAAGTCCCGCCCGAGCTTCTTGAAGAGGTCTTCGAGTTGAATATGATGCTCGACGAACTCAAGGCCGGCGACGACGACGTCATCCCCCAGCTCGACGAAGCGCGCGACCGCTTCCTGGCCATGCTGGATTCCATCGACACCGAACTCGACGAGGAGTTCCGCTCCCATGACGCCGCCGACGACGACGGCGCCCGCATGGCTTCGCTCACCGCCATCCGCGGCATCCTTCACCGCCGCCGCTACATCCGGAACCTCATCGATGAGGTCGACCGCCAGCTTACTTCCCGCAACGCCTGACCCCACCGGTCGCCATGCGGGCTTTCGGAGATATCAGATGGATCTGTTTCAAATCGACTTCGGCGGCCAGGCCAGCAAAAAGGTGCTGGGCATCGACCTCGGCACCACCAACTCCCTGGTCGCCTTCATGGACCTCACCGGCCCCGTCGTTATCCCCGACCCCGCCGGCCGCAACATGGTCCCCAGCATCGTCAGCTTGAGCGACGACGGCCACTCCTACATCGTCGGCGACGAGGCCCGCGCCCGCCTGATCACGCGCCCCGACCACAGCGTCTATTCCGTAAAACGGCTGATGGGCCGCGGCGCAGCCGACATCGCCGGCGAAATCAAACTCTTCCCGTTCAAGATAGCCGAAGGCTCGGAAAGCGTCCTGCGGCTGCGCATGGGCGACCGCACGCTCACCCCGCCCGAAGTCTCGGCCCAGGTCCTGCGCCGCCTCAAGGCCAACGCCGAATCCTACCTCGGCGAACCCGTCTCGCAGGCCGTCATCACCGTCCCGGCTTACTTCAACGACGCCCAGCGCCAGGCCACCAAGGACGCCGGCCGAATCGCCGGCCTCGAGGTCCTGCGCCTCGTCAACGAGCCCACCGCGGCCTCGCTCGCCTATGGGCTGGACAAGCGCAACGAAGGCGTCATCGCCGTCTACGACCTCGGCGGCGGCACCTTCGACATTTCGATCCTGCGCCTGCATGAAGGCATATTTGAGGTGCTGGCCACCAACGGCGACACCCATCTGGGCGGCGACGATATCGACAACCGTCTGCTGGCCATCGCGATCGAGGACGCGTCGTCGGAATGGGGCCGCGATATCTCCACCATCGGCGAAGCCGTCCAGACCTTCCGCCAGGCCGTCATCGCCGCCAAGGAAGCCCTGTCGTTCGCTCCCGAAGCCTCAATTGAAGTCAGCTACGGCGGCAAAACCTATCAGCGATCGATCACCCGCAACCACTTCGAATCCCTGATCAAGGACATTGTCGATCGCACTCTCGCCCCCTGCCGCCAGGCGCTGCGCGACTCAGGGCTAGGTCCGGACCAGATCGACGAAGTCGTCCTGGTCGGCGGCTCGACGCGTATCCCTCTGGTCCGACTGGCCGTCCGCAACCTGTTCAAGGCTGAGCCGCATACCGACCTGAATCCCGATGAAGTGGTCGCCCTTGGCGCGGCCGTGCAGGCGGCGATTCTCTCCGGCGAGGTCCAGGACCAGTTGCTGCTCGACGTCACGCCGCTGTCGCTCGGCATCGAGACGATGGGCGGCGTCGTCACCAAGCTGATCCACCGTAATTCGACCATCCCGGCCTCGGCCAGCGAAGTCTTCACAACGTCGGTGGATGGCCAGAAGCACGTGCTGATTCACGTGCTGCAGGGCGAACGCGAACTGGTGAAAGACTGCCGCTCGCTGGCGCGGTTCGACTTGAAGGACATCGATCCGCTGCCGGCGGGCATGACCCGCATCGAGGTGCGTTTCCTGATCGACGCCAACGGCATCCTGGCAGTGAGCGCACGCGACGTGCGCACGGGCAAGGAGCAGTCGGTGGAGGTGAAGCCGAGCTACGGGCTCACCGACGAGCAGGTGGACGCGATGGTGAAGGAGAGCTTCGATAAGGCCGAAGAAGACTTCCGGGCACGGCAGGTCCGTGAAGCCCAGGTCGAAGCCGATACCATCCTCTCCGCCGTCGAAAAGGCGAAGGCCAACGACGCATGGCTTCTGCTCGCCGATGAAGAACGCGCCACCGTCGACCTGGCCGTCAATCAACTGCTGGCCGTCT
The DNA here is from genome assembly GCA_014860455.1 of Bryobacteraceae bacterium. Classification (GTDB taxonomy): domain Bacteria; phylum Acidobacteriota; class Terriglobia; order Bryobacterales; family Bryobacteraceae; genus PNKE01. Next base: position 17,547 of record JACZJQ010000335.1, read on the forward strand.
ATCACTCCGACAACCACCGCCTGATTCTCGACCACATCGCCAGGCTCGACGAGGCCACCGTCAGGCTGGCCGAAACCATGATGAACACCGCCGTTCAGGACGCACTGAAAGGAACGAAGATCTAATGGAACTCAACTGGACTGACTCGGAATCCATCGGCATCGAACTGTTTGAGAAGTTCCCGGATCTGGACCCACTGACGGTCCGGTTCACGGATCTGCACAAAATGGTCGTCGAGCTTGAAGGCTTTGCCGGCGATCCCCATGCCTCGAACGAATCGAAGCTCGAAGCCATCCAGATGGCGTGGTTCGAGGAGTGGAACGAGGACGAGTAGTTCTGCCTTCGGTTGTGTCCGGGATCAGTCTTCCGGGACGATCAGCACGTCACCTGGGTGGATCACTGACTCGGCGTTTTTCAGCTTCTCCGGATTGGCCGCGATTATTTTCGGGAACTTCGACCCGTTGCCGTAGAACTTGTCGGCGATCTTCCAAAGCGAGTCACCTTTCACCACGGTGTAGGTCCGCACGGGCGGCGGTATGGACGCATCGACGCCGATTTCGCATTGCAGGTCGGCGAAGATCGGATCCACCTGCTTAATGGCGTTCCAGACGTCGTTTCTGATGATCTCGGTTGGTGCCGCGCCCTTAATGACGAGTTTGTCGCCCTCCACATGAAGGTTGTCGAGACGAACATTATGCGTCTGGATGTAGTCGAGCACCGGTGCGTACTTGGCTTTGAATTGGTCCAGCGTGGGCATGATTTCCTCCTCCGCACATTATAGCGGGGAACCCTACCGCTGGCAGTTTGTGGCCGTGCGCCCCTATTTCACGTTCTCCTGCGGATTCGCTTTCGGCGCTGCTACCACTTCCACCAGGCCCGCAATGTCGCCCAGGCTGTCATAAACCGGCGCCAGCACCGAAACCATCCCCGGCCTCCGCTTCACCGTCTGCCGCCGCCCTGTCTCCAGTACCGCTTTCATTTCGGCGGGCATCGGCTGATGCAGGTCGCCCCAGCGCCAGAACTGGCTCATCTCGTTCACGTTGCGGATGGCGATGTGGATGCGGTCCGGCGCACCGGGAACCGGGAGCCAGAGATTGACGTCGCAAGTGGCTGTGCAGAGCCGGGAGAGGCGGATCAGCGTCTTCTTCGTGGCGATGAAAGCCGCGTGATCGACGTCGTAGTTGTCGGCCGCGGCCCACTGGTCGCGCGGGTTTTTATCCAGTATGGTGGCCACCGAGCGAGGCGTCTGGATGCGTCGTACAACGTCGCCGTCCACCATGGAGGAGGCGGTGCGGGCGATCTGGTCGAGTTCCGCGGCCAGCGGATCCTGGGCCGCGGGCGGCGCGGCAAGCAGGACGACGAGTGCGGCGGTGATCATGGACGGCGCTCCTTCACAAGTGAGATGACGTAGCCGCGGACGCGGTCCCAGGCCGCAGCGTCGACGCCGGATTCGAAGCGCGGATCGGGCGGCAGGGCGTCGCCGATGGTGACGTTGTCCCAGGTCAGCGGGTCTGAATCGGCCAGCTTCGGGCGCGCCGAGCGCCAATCGGCGGGCGTTGTGCCGTTATAGCGTTTTGCCGCTTCGGCCCGCAGCGAAGCCGGCGGAATGGCGGATTTGAGGGAGTCCAGCAGCGCCAGGTCCTGCAGTGCGTTGCGTTGCAGTTTCAAACGGACCGAAGCCAGCGGCGCATCGATTCCAAACCGCCCGCCGGGATAGACCAGCGTCTCGCCGCCGCCTGAGAATTTGAACCACGGATCGGGCCCCGGAATCACCGTCTGCCAGCGCACGAAGCCGTCGACGCCGAGCATCCAGGGACGCAGCATATCGAGCGTGATATGCGACGCCGGCTTGTCGACATCAGGCGTGCCTCCGTAGGTCCAGACCGTGTCGCCGCGGACTTTCAGCAGCGGCGCGTTTTCGGCATACCAGTTAAACATGCCCCCGCCCACGACCCAGAAGTCGATGATGCCGGCTTGTTCCTTGAATTGGCGTTCCATCTGCCAGCTGGCATCGGTACGGAAGAGCCATTTCACCGGCGACGCCGGCGGGATGGCGGTCTTCATGAGGCGGTGGTATTCGACAAACACTGGCAGGTCGTTGAGGAAGCGGGTCTCGTCGCCGTCCCAGTGGAAGGCCTTGTAGCGCTTCTTGTGGTTGAAGAACAACTCGTACTTCGTCTTCGTCCAACCCTTCTCGCGGAAGTGGGCCTCCATCTCGCGCATCACGTTGACGAACTCGCGCTCGTAGCCCGGCTCGCCCCACCACAGAAACGACGCCGGCCATTCGGGATTGACGGGCAGATAGACGTATGGAATCGGTCTTGCACCGCGCCTCGTCCCGGCGAACGCCGACCCGTCCAGCAGCGGGCCGTAGTGCTTGTCGTAGAGTGTCCAATCGGCGACGCGCTTGGTCTTGCCGGAGCCTTCCAGCCGCGGGGCGAACTCGGCCGCGGTCTTGCCGCCGTGGCCGTAGCCAAGCTGATGGTAGATTCCGCGATGTTCCATGAAGACGCGGTGGTAGGCGTGGATGAGGCCGAAGAACGGATCGCTCAGATAGAAATTTGGGGTGCGCTTGGCCAGTTCCGGATACTGCCCGGCGAACCACGACGTGCCGTAGGAGTTGTGGTCAATGACGATGGGGTCTTCGGCAGGTACGACGGCATCGAGAACTTCGACGCGGATGGGGACCGAGGATTTCACGCCGCCGGAGTCGAGCGAGACGGTGAGGGCCTGAACGCCGGGCGTTGCCGATTCCGGGATCCAGATGTCGAGCCAGTAGGATTGCGCCGTCTGACCCTGGATGTGGTTGGCCGCATCGGGCAACTGGGCCTTGTGCGGCAGAGCCGCGGGGATCAGCGCGTCGGGGTAATAGAGCTTCGACTTGGGCAGGAAGTGGAACCACTCGCGGTAGAGTTCGGCTGCCAGTTCCCCCGACGCGGACACCGAGTATGCCGCGGGCTGCGCGCCTGAAACCACAATGCGGCAGGAGGCGTATGCTCCGCGGGCCGAGACGAGGGTGATCTGTTTCGCCGGCGGCACGGCGGCTGCGCGATCGGCGGCGACGATCTGGCCGAAAGGATCGGTGCGGATATGCGCAGGCAACACCGACAGGTCCGCGGCCAGGGCCTGGACCGGGAGAGCGATCAGCAGAGCTGTTGCAATCGTGATTTTCGTCAATGGCCGGACTCCTCAAACAACAGCATCAATCAATCAACGGAAGCTGGGGAAACGTCCCCAGCGGTAGACAAAGAGCAGCAGCACCTTGGCGGCATCGACCACCGAGTCGATTTCGACCGACTCGTCGGCGAGGTGGGTATTCGCCCCGCGGGCTCCCCACAGGATTGCCGGCATCCCGAAGTGCTGGTGGAAGACATACATGTCGCAAGGGCCTTCGATGCCGGCCTGCGCGGGAGCGGTTCCTATCGCCTCCTCGGCGGCTCCTGAGAACTGCTGGAGAAAGAAGCGGCTGAAGTCGTGGTCGGGCAGCGTGGAACCGGGCAGCCAGCGGATGGGGAACTCGACGTTCGGGTGTGAAGGGTACAGGTCAGGGCGGGCAGCGACGACTTGGCCGAACCACAGATTGAACTGAGCATCCACAGTCTCCAGCGATTCGCCGGGCATGGTCTGCCAGAACAGTTCCACCTTGCATGTGGCGGCCGTCGCCATCGGCTCGCCGCTCCCCCAGGGTCCGGTGTGGACCTTGAGAACCGATACGGGGACCGGGTTGGCGAGGTGGCGGTAGGCCGGGTTCGGCGGCGCGGTGGCGCGGCGCAATTCGGCGAAGCCGGGGACCTGGGAGAGGAACCAGGCGACCTGGCCGGCGACGCCATCCTCCATGTGCTCGGAAAGGATGCCGGCGTTGGCGGACTCGAACGTAATATGCGCCGTGCGGCCTCCGCGCTGGGCGTGGCAGATGCGCAGGAACGAGGGTTCAGAGATGATTGCCGCGTGGGCCAGATGGCCGCGGACGCGGCCGGCCAGGGTGCCGTTGACGCCGCCGAATTCCTCGTCCACGACGCATTCGATCGTGACGTCACCCAACGGGCGAATGCCCAGGTCGTGAAAGGCGCGGGCGACGAACAGGTTTGTTGCGATGCCGGCCTTCATGTCGTTCGAACCGCGTCCATAGAGCAGGCCGTTCTCGACGTGGCCGGAGAAAGGGTCGCGGGTCCAGGGTAGCGTGCCGCGCGGGACGGTATCGATGTGGCCGGAGAGCAGAATGGAGAGCCCGTCGCCGCCTTTCAGCTTGGCCGCCAGATTCGGCCGGCCGGCGTAGTCGCGGCCGGGCCTGAACAGCGGATGGGACTCGAGTCCTTCCACCTCGGAAAGTTCGTAGAGATCGGTCTCGAATCCACAGGCCTCGAGATACTCGCGGCAGTAGCGCTGGCAGGCGGCCTCCGCGCCGGTGGGGGGCGTGTTTTCGGAAGGGATGCGGACCAGGTCCTGGACGAGGGAAACCAGAGCGTCGCGGTGGGCTTCAACGTAATCGAGAAGTTCGCGTTGGACGGAAAGTTCAGCCGGCATTGGAGGAGTCCTCCTCTAGGCTGGCCAGTGTCTTCGGTGGGATGCGGAAGCCGCGGGTCAGTATTGCGAGGTAGATGAATCCAACGGCCAGCCAACCGAAACCGGCGAGTTTGGCCATATTGGAGAGATTGAGCCACAGGAAGCCGCAGACGACGGCGCCAAGGATGGGGAACAGCAGGTGGCGGACTCCGTCCCAGCCGGAGCGAAGCCGCAGGCGGAAGTAGTAGTGGGCGATGACGGCGAGGTTCACCATGATGAAGCCGGTGAGGGCGCCGAAATTGAGAAGTTCGACGGCAAGTTGAAAGCGGAAGGCCAGCGAACCGATGAGGGCGACGGCGCCCATGACGAGGATGCCGCGGACGGGTGTCGAAGTGCGGGGGTCGATCTTGGCGAAGACGCGGCTGGAGATGATGCCGTCGCGGCCCATGCCGAGCAGCAGGCGGGATGCGCCGGCCTGGCCGGTGAGGGCGCTGGCGAGTCCGGCGACGAGCAGGACAAACGTGAGTGCGCCGAACATCAGTTTCCCGCCGATAAGCGAGGCGATGTCGAGGATGGCGGTATCGGTGCTGGGGAAGGCCTTGTAGTCCGGCCAGACGAGGGCGGCAAGGTAGACGGTAAGGATGCAAATGAGGCCCTGGAAGATACAGACGGCGACAGTGGCCCAGCCGATGTCGCGCTTGGGATCGACAGCATCCTCGGCCAGCGTGGAGATGGCGTCGAACCCGATATAGGACAGCGTGGCCACTCCGGCGGCGGCGAGCATCGGTCCTGGGGAGAATGACTCAGGGCGGAAGAAGCCTGGCAGGCTGAACAGGCCAGCCCAGCCGTGGGTAACGGCGACGTGGCGGATGGCAAGCGTGGTGAACAGGATGGCGCAGCCGGTCATTATGCCCATGAGCCAGGCCGAGGCGCGGGCGGTCATGCGGATGCCGCGAAGGTTGACCGCGGTGATGGCGAGAGTGAACAGGATGGCCCAGATCCAGTTGGGGACGATGGGGAGGAGACGTTCGGCGGTGAGCGAGGCGTAGATGACGCTGAGCAGTGGGATGAGGAAGTAGTCAAGGATCATGGCCCAGCCGGCGAGGAAGCCGGCATGGGGGTTGAGGCCACGCTGGGCGTAGGTATAGGTAGATCCGGCCGAGGGGAAGACAGCGGACATTTTGGCATAACTGGCGGCAGTGAAAAACATCGCCACCATGGCCACGACATAGGCGAGGGCAGCGTGTCCTCCGGAAAGCTGCTGGACGATGCCGAAGACCGGGTAAGGCGCGGTGGGGGTGAGGATAACGAGTCCGTAGAGGACCAGATCCCGGCGCGACAATACGCGCCTGAAGTGGGGGGCGGCTTGCTCCGCGTCAGGACCGGGCGCTGCGAGTTTGACCTTATCCATTCAGGCTGGCTCTGGCAGACGAGTATAGACTTGTGTGGCCTGCGGGCTGCAGTGCTGGAGAAAAAGCGGGGCAGAGCGCCGAAGCGCCCTGCCCCGAGTGCGAGTTACCAACTCAGTCGCAAAGACAGCTGAATGGTGCGGGGATCATTGGTTTGCGTCGTCAGATCCTGAAGGCCGGTGTTGGCGTTCGGGCTGGCGTCGTTGGGGTGGTTAAATGCGTTGAAGAAGTCCGCGGTGAAGCGGAGCTTGATACCCTCGGTGATCGAGAAGTTCTTGAACGCCGAGATGTCGGCGCTCCAGGCGCCCGGACCCTTCATGAATGCGCGCGAGTTCCAGCTCACGGTCTCCGTGATGCCGGTATTGCGCACGGTTCCATTGGAGAGCAACTGCGGGATCTGGTTAGAGAAGTTGCTGCCGACGGGGTGCATGACGCGCTTGGCGCGGTCGAGCGGAACCAGCGCCTGGAGTGCGGTCTGGTCGACGTTGGTAGCCAGGGTGGGGGTGAAGTCACCCGCAAACCAGAGCCGCTGAGTGCGGCCGCTGTAGGTGAGCATGAGCCGCTGATCTTCGGACAAAGAGGGATTGCCGAACAGGTATTCGCTGGCCGCGACGCCCATCCAGTGACCGGAGCGCCATCCGCCGAGGGCTGCGACCTGCCAGCCGCCAATCAGGGCGTCGACGCCGCGATTGGAGTCGCTCGCGAACTTGCGGCCCTTGCCGAACGGCAGGTCGTAGATGCCGTTCCAGCGCATCGTGTGGGCCGGGATGTTCGTGGATCTCTGGTAGCCGAGGCGGAGGCGATCATCGTAGGAGAGGTCGCCGCCACCCAGGAGTTGGACGTTCTCGGGAACCTGGAACACCCCGTTGGTGGAGTTGATCGATCCGCCGCCGGAGGTGAAGCCGCCGGCGTCAGAGGTGGTCAAGGTCTTGTTGTAGACATAGAACCACTGGGCGGCGAGACCGCTGGAGTAGCGGCGCTCCAACTCAACCTGGAATGACGTGGAGTTGGAATAGCCGGTCTTGTTGGCGGCGTTGCCGAAGTTCCAGTCCTTGTTCGGTCGCAATTCGTCGCGGTTGGAGGGCGGGGCAAGCTTCGTGCGGGCCACGTAGTTGTACTCAGCCTCACGGCTGCCGACGCTGAACTTCTGTTCCATTCCGGTGGAATGGTTGCCGATGTAGCTGAGGCGGAGCGAGGTCATGTTCATGAGCTCGCGTTCGAGCGTGAAGTGCCAGGATTGGGCGCGGCCGTCACGCCATTCGCGGTAGTCCCATGGCACGAACCCGCGCGCCGAGGGAGGGAGTCCGACGATGCCGGCGGTATTGATGGTCGCCTTGCCGATGAACAGATTTGAGTTCGGGGCGGTCCGGACGCCATAGCTGCCCGTACCGTCGAGCGAGGCCGCCAGGTTCTCGTAGCGAAGGTTGAACGGCGGGTTGGTGCGCGACGCCTGCAAGATCTGCGACAGCGGCATGGTCCAGAAATACTCACCGTAGCTGCCGCGCAGGACCATCTTGGAATTCAGCTTAAAGGCAAATCCAAGTCTCGGCCCGAAGTTGTTGTTGTCGGCCGGGATCAGATTGTTGGGCAGGCCGGCCTGGCTGGCCGTGGTCCAGGTCAGTCCGCGCTGCGCCCAGCTTGCAAGCAGGGAGGGCGGCAATCCGCCGATCGACTCCATAGCCGTGGAGCCGGGGGTGACGACTTCGAACTTGCTGCCGATAGTGTCCAGATTGACGTTGACCAGGCGGTCGAACTTCTCCTTGTAAGGCGTCCACTTGTCGTAGCGCAGCCCAAGCATCAAGGTCAGACGCGGCGTCACCTTCCAGGTGTCCTGGACGTAGGCGCCGATCTCCTTCTGCCTGAAGTAGAAGTAGCCACGGTTGTATTGGGCTGAGTAGTAGCTGGCTAGGCCAAGCGCCATGGTCGCCGTGCCGTCACCGGTGTAGGGGACGGCGCTGTCGCTGTTCGGATCGTATTGCGAGGTCCATTCCGGGCCGAAGTCATGCTCGCCCATGGCCTGCTGCAGTTCACGGATGTTGTTGAGTTCCTGGCGATACTGGCCGCCAAACATCACGGTGTGCGCTCCGGTCACCCAGGTGAAGTTGGGCTGGAAGATGTAGGACGTCAGCATCTCATCCTTGCGGTTGTCGGCGTCCCACGAGAAGTAGGTACTCCAGTCGTTGTCGCTGTGCGAATACATGGTGGGCCAGCCGAACTCGCCGAACGGGTTCGGCAGCCCAAGTTGGTTCGCCCACGGTGTCAGGTCGGCGAGCGTTCCCGAGCTCTTCGGGGCGCGGTGCACCGCCATCAGCATCTCGCTGATGAACGAGGGCGTGAACGTCCTCGTATAGCGAACCGAAGCGTTATAAACCCTCCCGTCGTTGCGGCTGGTGCCGTAGCCGTCGGTGACGTCCGAGCGCGGCCCTCCATACACGCCGCCGGTCTGGGTGTAGTAACGGCGCGACCGTGTGAATCGGCCGGTGAGGATATTTTTCTCATTGAAGTTGTGGTCACCGCGCAAGGTGATGTTGTTGGTGTCGGTCTTGACCGCGTAATACTCCTGCATGTTGATGCCGAGATACGGGTTGATGGTATTTGTCGGCGCGTGCGTCACCGACTTCATCGTTGCGAAGAACGGATTCAACCGCGCCGTCGGGATCTTATTGCCGGTGAACGGCGTGCGCAGCCCCGAGGCGTTGGTGGTCAGCGGATCGTAGATCGGATAGAAGTTCGAGCTGCTGTCAGTGGCGTTCGAGAAATCTCCGCCCCACATGGCTTCGGTCGGCACGGTGTCCTGGTAGTAGCGCTTTTCCCGCTGCCGCAAGCCTTCGTAGGCCGCGAACCAGAAGGTCTTGTTGCGCCCGTCATACAACTTCGGGATGAAGAAGGGACCGCCGGCCGAGGCGCCGAATTCGTTGCGGGCCAGGAAGGAGGAAGTGTTGCCGTCCTGCCGCCGGCGTGCAACGAGTCCGCCACCGTTGTTGCGGAAGGTCTCGAACAGCGAACCATGGAACTGGTTCGTGCCGCCCTTGGTGACGATGGTGACCGTCGCCGGGCGCGAATACTGCGCACCGGAGCCGACGGTCTCGACACGGAACTCCTGCACCGTATCCAGGCCAGGCTGAACGCGCGCCATGCCGCCGCCGAAACGGTCGACCAGCGAAACGCCGTCCAGCGTCATCTCCGCCGAGCCGACTTTCATGCCGTTGATGCGCGGGTTGCCGCCGCCTTCAACGCCTGGCGTCAGGTCAAACAGGTTGGTGATCGAGCGTCCGTTCAGCGGCAACTGCTGAATGCGGACATTGTCCTTGACGCTGCCGACTTCGGAACTCTCTGTCGTGATCACCGGTGCAGCGCCGGTGACCTCGACTACAGTATCCACGCTGCCGACCTCAAGCACCGGCTCCATGGCGATTGTTTGGCCGGCAGTGAGCTCGAGATCAGCCGACCATTTCTTAAAGCCCTGCAACTCGGCCGTGAGCTTGTACTTGCCCAGCGGGACGCTGGTGAACACATAGATGCCGAGTTCGTTGGTTGTTGACTGGCGTGCGACGTTCGTACTGACCTGCGTCAGCACAACTTTCGCGTTTGGGACAGCGGCGCGCGCGGAATCAAACACGGTTCCGCGGACTACGCCGGTGCCGGATTGTGAGAATGCGGGAACTGTGAGACAAATCAGCAGTACCGCCAGAAGCATAGGACTCCAACTGTTTATACGCATCGCAAGCTACCTCATAGCTAGATGTTGAACTTGTTCGCGGCCCAGGTCGCAGAGCAGGTCATGGGCGACGCCCTTCGCGGACCCCATCGCCCCCATCAACGCGGCGTCGGCGCCGAGCGCGGAAAGCTCGATGCGCATCGGCCACGGGATGACCCTCCCAACCAATTCACGGATACGGTCGGCGACAAGGCCGAATAAGTCGCCCGAAAGCACGATCAGCTCCGGGTCGATGGCCGCCGCCATGTCGGCGACGGCGACACTGATTTGCAAGGCGACTTCGTCTAGCACTTGGGACGCCGCCTCGTCGTTGCGCCTAACCAGCTCCGCCAGTTCCGCCGCTAGTCCCGCGGTCGAAAGTTCAGGAGCCTGCTGCGCCAGCCCGGCGCGCGCGGATATCACCCTCTCACGGACGCGGTCGCTGCCAACCGCCAATTCCAGCAGCCCGCGGTCAGCCGCATCCTCCGCCGCCAAGGCCCGGTCCACAATCATGTGGCCGATCTCTCCGGCCGCCCAATGCGTACCCTGATACAACCTTCCCCCCAGAACCAGCCCCGCGCCGATGCCCGTGCCCAACCGCACCAGCACGAAATTTTCTACCCCCGCAGCCAAACCCGAATGCATCTCCCCCAGTGCCGCGAAATTCACATCGTTGTCCACGATCACGGGGATACCGAAATGGTCCTCTACCCGCTGGCGCAGTTCCACGTTGCGCCAGTGGAACACGTTGCCCGCTTCCAGTACCGTGCCCGTCTTGGCGTCCACCCGGCCCGGCGCCGCCACCGCAACCGACAACATCTTGTGCCCCATGCCCGACCGGCATTGGACCTCATCCACCGCTGAACACAGAACGTCCAGCACGTGCGCGGCCCCCAGTTCCGGCGTGATCGGGGACGTCTCGGAATCAAACAGCCGCCCATCCAGATCCGCGTGCCAAACCCGTACCGTAGCCGACCCGATCTCGGCCGCCACCACAGATCCCCACTGCGCATGGAAGCGCAACATCATCGGAGGCTTGCCGCCTCGCGCATCCGGCGCAGCTTCCCCGTCTTCCACCACGATGCCCCGCTCCATCAGGTCCGCCACCTGGCTCGATACCGTCGGTTTGGTCAACCCGCTCAGCCGCGCCAGTTCGGCCCTCGATACCAGGCCCCGCTCTCGGATGATGCTCAACAAAAGCGCGGCGTTCATCTTCCTCATGCCGGAAGCCCGCATGCGGGCTGGAGCGTGAGGATGAAGCGTTTTTTTCATGACTCTTTAGGTTAGTACGTAAACTTTCCTAACAATGCGAGTGCATCACAGTTGCATGACGAAGTCAAGCAAAATTAATCCACCCCCGGCCCGCTCCGCGACCCCTCGATGGCGTTGCACAACAACGCCGCCAAGCCAATCCGCCGTTTACACCCGCGGCAGCGGGTACTCGGCCCGGTACGTCTTTGTTAACAATGCGTTAGCCGCCTTGTCCGAGCCGAACGTCCCGCTCTTCGCATCGAACCGGACATCCCGTTTCAACCGGCACGAAATGTTGCCCAGATGGCAAAGCGTAGTCGAAAGACGGCCTATTTCAACGTCGCTGTTCGGAACCCCCCGCGACTTCACGCAATCCAGGAAATTCTTCTCATGCAGCAGCGGCCCCGCCGACTTCGCCGACTCGCCCAACGCACCCTTCGCCCCATACACCTGCCACCCCTTATCGTCCACCACCAGCGTCCCGTCGGTCCCGTAATACGCCGTCCCCGCAATCGCCCCTTCCTGCGGACGGTGCGCCCCAAAACTCCTCAACTCCCAAACCAACTGAAACTCCCCATAGTCGTAGGTCACCGTCTGCGTATCCGGCACCTCCTTGCAGTCCTTCAGCCAGTAAATGCCCGAACTGTCCGACACCCGCGACGGCAGACAGTTCTCCACACCCCGCATCATCTGGATCGCCCAGATCGCCGTGTCCAGCATGTGCACGCCCTGGTTGCCCAGTTCCGTGTTGCCGTAGTCCCAGAAGAACCGCCAGTTGTAGTGAAACCGCATTGGGTTGAACGCCCGCTTCGGCGCCGGACCCAGCCACATGTCGTAATCCGCCGTCGCCGGCGGGACGCCATCAGGCGGGTTCCCTATCGAAGGACGAAGTTGGCTGATCCAGGCCTTGATCAGGCACACCTTGCCCAATTTGCCCGACGCCGCATACGCCGCCGCCGACCTGTAATGCGCCCCGCTCCTGCGCTGCGTGCCCACCTGCACAATCCGCTTATACTTGCGCGCCGCCTCGCGGATCATATGCCCCTCGGCGATGGTCTGCGACAGCGGCTTCTCGACGTAAACGTCCTTGCCCGCCTGGCACGCCAGCAGCGCCATATGCGTATGCCAGTGGTCCGGCGGCGCGATGATGACGGCGTCGATTGACTTGTCCTCCAGCACCTGCCTGTAGTCCCGCACCCGCCCCGGCTTCACCCCCTGCGCCTTCTCCATCTCCGGCGAGATCATGTCGATAATCGCTTCGTCGATGTCGCAGATCGTCTTGACGACGGCGCCCGCCTTGATCGCCCGCCCGGCCACCCAACGGCCCTGATTGCGCCCGCCGATCAACCCCAGCGTGATCCTCTCGTTCGCCCCCCGCGCTCGCGGATTCAGGTTCAGAAACGCTCCCGCCGCCACTGCGGCCTTCGAAAAATCACGCCGGCTCGATGTTTCCACGTCTGTCACTCCTGCCTCAATCTAACCGATCCCGTCCTACTCTTCCAGCCTTGCTTCGGCCAAGCCCTTCACCGCCACCCCGTGGCGCTTCGCGTAGCCCGCCGTAATCTTCGCCAGCGACGCCCGCCACCCGGCCAACCCGATGCTCTGCTCCGGCTGGAACATGTACCCCAAATCCGCCGTCCGGTCCGCGAAATGGTCCTTGGTGTCGTCCAGCACATGGACAAACTTCCGACCTTCCACTTCCCTGCCCTTCGGATACTGGCTCTTCTCCCACACCCCGGTCAGGTACCGCCGCACCGCCGCCGCCTCGGCCTCCATCCTCGCCACCCGGTTATGCGCCGCCACCAGGTGGCCCACCGCCTGTGCCGCTTCGTTCTTCGCAGCCGCCGATGCGGCCTCCGCCAGATCGCCCTCCACCTTGGCCAGCGTACTGATCAGATCCCAATGGTGGCCGGTGAACCGAGCCAGCGTCAGCATCACCTCCAGGTTGTACTGGTTCCTCGACGCCCGCCCCATGTTGGCCACCAGCGCATGACGCAATTGATCGTTCAGCAGGCTCTGCGCCGGGGCCTCGGCCACCAGCCCTTTGTACTTCACCGCGAACGCCGGCTGAAACGCGAGCGTTACGGCATCCGGCAGCGGAGGCGGCGTCAACGTCAAATCCTGCCTCGCCGTGCCGATCCCCGGACCATCCGAATTCCCGTAGCCCGGCTTGCGCACCCGCGACACCACCCGGTCCCACGCCCGCTGCCACGACCGCGCCTGCCGCTGCATCGTCCTATACAACTCGACCATTCCCTCCACCCGCGGCCCGTAATACACATTCATGAACTCCGCCGCATGCTGCTCCTCGCCCGGCGTCCCCGGCTGCCAGCCCCACCGCGCCACCGCTGCCCAGCCCATCCAGAACGTCTCGTTGTGCAAACCCGAATCACCCCACGCCGCCGCGAAGCTGCCAATCGGGTTCAACTGCCACACCCGCGCATTCGCAATCGACTCCCTCAGCGACTTCATCCGCCCCGCCGTGAACACCGCCTCAAACTCGCCCATCTCCTGCCCCGGCGGCAGGCTCTCGATCGCCAGATGGTCCGGGAACAGAAACTCCGCCCCCTGCGTCGATGTGTAAATCAACTGCCTCATCCCCTTGCGCTTCTGGATCGGCACGAATGTCTCCTCGCCCACCACCCCGTCGATCACATCGTTCGGAATCCGCTCCATGTCTTTATCCAGCAGCGGATACTCGATCCACGCCAGCATCCGCCGGTTCTGCTTCGCCAGATGGTCCCGCGCTCGGATTGCGAAATCTGCCCACGCCTTGCTCCGGTTCTCCGGCGTATACGGCAGCGCGCAGCTCTTGCCGATCCCCGCGTAATACACCTCATCGGTGGACACGAAGAAGTAGTCCACCCCCTTGGTCGCCGCAATCACGTCGTCATACATCTGGAAGATCAGCTTGTAGGTCTCTTCCTTGCACAAATCCGACTGGTAGTTATTCCCGTCCGCCTTCAAATGCGCATACCGCGGATGCTTCAGCACGTACGCCATATGCGCCGGCGACTGAATCACCGGCACCACCTGCATGTGCCGCTCCCGCCCATAATCGACAATCTCCTGTAACTCTGCCGGCGTAAACGCCCCTGGCGCACCGATGTCCGGCAGCGACGGATACGCAAACTTGTCCTCCAACTCAAAGCCGATCATGTTGGCCTTGAACCGCACCGCCCAGTCGATATACCGCTTCAGCGTCGGCATCCGGTCCTGATGGTGCTTGGTGTCCCAATGCAGGAACCGCAGCTTCAACCGCGGCCAGTCGTCGATCTCGCACACCGGCATCACCAACTGCCCCCGCTCGTTCGCCTTGATCAACTGCACCAGCGTCTGCACGCCATACAGCAGTCCCACCTCACCATTTCCGATCACCTGCACCCGCCCGTCCTTCACCTCCATGTGATACGCCTGATCCGCCGTCTCGCCCGGCGCCGTGGCGACCGCCCCCTGCCTCACCCGCAGCGTGATCACCTTCTCGCCCGGCCCGTCGGCCCGGCCCAGCTTTAGCGCGTGGAACGACTCCAGGTCGGCGGCAAGAGACCTGGTGGCGATATGATCCGCCGCCCCGTCAATCCGCCAAGCCTCATCAACCCGCAACTCGCCCGCTTCGAGCCTCACCTTCTGCGGCGTCGGCACAACCGAGTATCCGCGCAGATACAGTTCTGTCGGCGCCGGCTGGGCAAAGATGAGTCCGGCGCAAACCAGGGCCATCGGAACAAGATGCAGTTTCATTTCTCGTCCTTCACATTGGTATTGCTGCGCACTACGCGGGCCGCGATGTCACCCCAAAACCCCGGCGGCTTCATCTCCAGCCCGTAGCCAAAATGGTCCGACCGCTTTACGCGAGCCTGATCCCTCCTGACCACCTCCCCGCGCATCGTGTCCCACCATTCAATCTCATACGCCCCATCGGCCAGCCCTGTCACGTTCACGCTCGCCGCGTCCTGTCTCGGCCCCTTCACCGCCTTGCCGCCGTCAATCCTGAACGCCAGAGGATCTTTGATCCAAACCAGCATCCGATCCGCCGCCGCCAACCCGTACACATCCAGCGTCACCGGCCGATTCGGCCTCGACGTCCCCACCCGCGCCCACTTTCGCGCCGCCAAGTCCTCGCCCTTCAGAAACTCCGCCAGCGGCTTGTAGTGGTGATACAGGTTCAACGGCTCGACATAGTTATGCCACCACCAGTAAAGCCCCGTCCCGGCAGCGCCGCTCAACGCGCTGGCCCAAATTGTGTCGTGGAAATGCCGCCCCTCCGGATCCAGCTTCACCGCCGCGCCCGGATCCTCCACCCCCTGCTCGCCAAAGAAAAACGGCTTGCCGTACGGCCTCATCAGGTGATCGGTATCCTGCAACGTATAAGTGGCCGCGTCATACTCCGCGCCCCAATACGAATGCGCCTGCACAATCCCGATCTCCGGCAGCGCAAACATCCGCGCGTCCCGCCAACTCGTCGTGATCAAATGCCGCCACGGATCGATCGACTTCAGGTACCCGGCCATCTCCCTATGCCACGCCTCGTTCGCCCCGGGGTCGAAGTTCTCGTTGTTGTCCACCTCGTTCCACAACTCCCATGCCGCCAGGTGCATCGACCACCCCCACCGCGCCACGCTGTACCGCAGCCGCCGCTTCACCAACTCCCGCGCCTTCGGGTTCGTGAAATAATCCTCCGGCTTCACGCACGGACCCCCATTGGCCGCGTTGTACGGATTCCTCGGCCACCTGTGCTTCTGCCGCGACTGCCACCACACCGTCATCTCAAACGCCAACTGGTAATACACATCCAGCCGCTCACACTCCGCCGCCACATGATCCAGCCGCCAAGCCGACTCCAGGTCATACCGCCCCAGCCCCGTCGCTTGCGTCTCCAGCGCAAATCCCGTAAAGTGCCCGTCGCCCGCCCCGGCCACGATCGACGTATCCTGCGGCACGTAATACTCCTGCCACAGCCTCACATAGTTCCCCCCGTTCGCAGCCAACTTCCCCAGCGTCCGGTCGAAGTAGTACGTCCCTTCCCGCTTCTCATACATGCACAGGTTCTCGCCGATCGCGAAAAACCCACGCCCGCTCTCATGCTCCAGATACCACTGGTTCCTTGGACTCGCCTTCAGAAACCCCGCCCGCCTCCCCTGCCCGATCTCCACCACCACCGGCGCCGTCTCGCCCTGCCTGCCGTCCACCTTCCACTTCAACGTCACCCTGTGCCGCCCCGCCTCAGCCGACGAAAACCTCACCCGCCATCCCGCCCGACCCACCGCCGTCAGTTTCTCTACCCTCTCCACACCCACCGCTTCCGGATTCTCAACCGCCCTCGTATACCCCTGATACCAGAACCCCGGCACCGTCATCCGCCGCCCCGACGGCATCACAATCTCCCCTTGCACCGCCGCCACATTCGGATCAAACGGGTTCGACGGCCGCTCCGGCCACGCCATCTCCAGCTCAAACCGCTCATACTGCTTCACTTCCGGCGTCAGTACCACCGCTTCCGGAACCACCGCCATCACCAGTGCCAGCGCCAGCATTTCTCTATCTTCCTCCCTTGCGGCCCGCCCACTCTGGGTATAGCATGTTAGTTAACCAACTTTCCTAACCCGGCATTACACCATACAGCCCCGGTGGATGCAATGGTCGGGAAGTGGCCAGAAAGGCGGCCTGCCCCGTGTTCGCCACGCTGACCGGACTCCTTCTCCTCTCCTCCCTCGCCGCACCCTTCCAAGACCGCACCTTCCACAGCAAGGTCTTCGGCCAGGACCGCCACTATCGCCTCTTCCTGCCATCTGACTACTCCACCTCCACCCAGCGCTACCCCGTCATCTACTACTTCCACGGCCACAGCGATCGCTACACCCTCGAACGCTACGACGAAGGCAAAGACACCGTCCCCAAAATCGCCCGCTTCGTCGCCACCCATCCGGTCATTGTCGTCTCGGTCGACGGCTACATCGCCGAAGACTATACGGGCTTTTACGGCGGCTCGCCCTGGGATGTCCGCGAAACCGGCGGCAAATACGATGTCGGCGAGCATTTCAAGGAACTCGTCTCCCACATCGACTCCACCCTGCGCACCATCCCCGATCGCCGCCACCGCGCGACGTCCGGCCTCAGCATGGGCGGCTACATGAGCCTCTACGTCAGCGCCCGCTTCCCCGAATTGATCGGCAGCGCCTCGTCGTTCAACGCCGGACCCGAATTCTATGCCGGCGAATCCGGCCGTCGCGTCCTCTACCGCCCCAAAGACCATGTCCTGAACCACTCCCGCTCAATGATCCGCCTCATCCGCGCCAGCGGCGACTTCATCTCCCAGTACCACGAAGAGACCCGCATGGCTTACGCCCGCGAGCACCGCGTCCTATTCGAATACCGTCAGGACGACTACCACCGCCACTGGGCCACATCCATCGCCGAAACCTTCGACTTCCACCTTCGCGCCTTCTCCACCCCCGCACTCTCCAACATCCCCGACGAATTCCATTACTCGAACGCCCACCAGCGCTTCTCCATCTGGGGCTGGGACTTCGCCGGCTCCGGCGGCGGCCCCGGCTACACCATCCTCCGCAACGTCTCCCAAAGCGGACTCCGCATCGAAACCCGCCGCTGGGCCCCCGACGGCCCCCCCGTCACCGGCAAGACCATCGACATCACAACCCCGCCCGTCTACCGTCCCGGCGTCGCCTACACCCTCCTCGACGCCCCCATCTCCCCCGGCCAGGCCAAGCGCTCCACCATCACCGCCGATGCCACAGGCCGCGTCAAATTCACCGTCTCATCCGACGGCCGCCAAGTCAGCATCACCGGACCCGGCGCCGCCACGCAACAGCCCGTCCTGCTCCCCGTCGGCAACCCCGACGGTCTCCGCGTCCCGCCCGGCGTCGAAGTCTCGCTCCCCATCGTCATCTACAACCCCCGCACCGAGCCGATGAACGATGTCTCCATCTCGCTCGATAGCGACTATCCCACCGTCGAACTGCTCGCCAAATCCGCCGAAATCAAGGAAATCCCCTCCGGCGGCCGTGTCGATCTCACAGCCCGCTTCAAGGCCCGCTTCACCGCCGCCGCCGGCGACTACCGCCCGGCCCGCATCAAGGTCGGACTCTCAGCCGGCTGGCCCGGCACGTCGGACCAGTTCGATGTCCTAATCGCCCCTGACGGCACGGCCCCGCCCGTCGAGATGGTTATCCTCGACGGCCGCACCCACACCTTCAGCGTCTTCCGCCAGAAGGGCAACCAGGGCGGCGGCGCACCCCGCCAGCGCACCGTCACCGAAGGAAAAGGTAACGGCAACGGACTACTCGAACCCGGCGAGGAAGCCACCATCTGGGTCCGCATCCCCCAAGGCCTCGACCCCTTCGACAAATACAACTGGCGCCGCGTCCGCGTCTTCAGCGAGTCGCCGCTGATCGCCGAATCCGATCGCATCGAAGAGGAGAAGGAGCGCGAATTCACTGGAGCCAAAGACCTCACCAGCGTCATCCGCCTTTCCCCCACTGCCCCCGCCGGCGCCGAAATCCCGGTGATGCTCCGCACCGAAACCTGGAGCTTCGACTTCACCCCCGATGTCCGCTACGGCGTCGAACCCCTCTACCAGGCAATCCAACTCCACCACGGCCACGTCTTCAAAACCACCCTCAAAACAGGAGCAAGGTAAACACCATGCGCAAGGCGACGATCTGTCTTATCGCGGCCCTCCTCGC
>JACZJQ010000336.1 GCA_014860455.1 Bryobacteraceae bacterium
GGTGGGGTCCGCCCGAGGGGGAGACAGGCGGGTTTACTTCATTTCCTCGCGGGCCTTGGCTACGACTTCGAGGAACTGGCGGGCGCGTTCGGTGAAGACTTCGTAGGTGCCGGCCTTGATGGTTTTGGCGTCGACGAGTTCGCCGCCAACGGCGACGGCGCAGGCGCCGGCCTTGAGGAAATCGCCGGCGGTGGTGAGCGAGACGCCGCCGGTGGGGATCATCTCGATCTGCGGGAAGGGTCCTTTGAGGGCCTTGATGTATTTGGCGCCGCCCACGTTGTCGCAGGGGAAGACCTTGACGATGTCGGCGCCGGCCTGCCAGGCGGTGAGGACTTCGGTGGGGGTGAGGGCGCCGGGGCAGATGGGTTTGGAGTAGCGCTGGGCCATTTCGATGGTCTTGAGATTTGTCGCCGGGGTGACGAAGAACTGGGCGCCGGCCAGCATGCAGATGCGGCAGGTTTCGGGGTCCAGCACAGTGCCCGCGCCGAGGACCATTTTGTCGCCGAACTTGTCAGCGAGCTGTTCGAGGACCTTGACGGCGCCGGGGACGGTCATGGTGACTTCGGCGGCGCGGATGCCGCCTTCGTAGATGGCTTCGATGGCCTTAAACGCGGATTCGGCCGAGGGCGTGCGGACGACAGGGACGATTCCGATTTCCTTCATTGCGGACAAGATGCTCTGCTTTGATGCCATGGGGGCATCATATCAGGAAGCGTGGCCAGCAGATAAAGTTCGAGAGAGTATGACTTCGCACTCCCGCCAAAGGTCGGGACCGTGTTTCCTGAATCTCGCCAGTGGAGGGTCTTCGGCCCCGCTTCCACCGATCCACCACCCCAGCAGACCATGATCGTCCGCACGTTTCAGGGCTTCGGCCAAGTCTTGTCCCGCTCCGTCGGGTTTCTCCTCAAAATCCTCGAGCACGCGGCAAAGACGGCGGTATGTCTTTCTGTACTGCCCTTCAAGGTGCTCCCTGTCCAGGCGGAGGACTTGAACTGTTTGAACTCCCATCGGCGAGTAGTCACCCAGGTCCAAACGGTATCGGGCCGTGAGCCTCCCTGAGATCGGATCGAAGTCGAGGTGATCCCAGGGGTTCTCTGTTGAGGGGTCGATGAGGAGAGGTTGGCCGTTGTCCTGTCTTGGGAACTTCGTCCCCTTGAATCGGCCGCACTCAGTACAGCAGAGCAGTAGGTTGGGCCATCGAAACATGTGTTGGGGGTAAGGCGTTTTGGGCCAGAAGTGATCGATATCTGATCCATGAGAGTCGACGCAGTACATGCAGCGTTCACCCGGCCCGGCCATCTGCCCCAGCAAACGCCTCAGGGCCCTGATGTGCATGGACCTTGTCAAGGAGGCCCACGCTTTGACGGCATTCAGTATGCCGCGACGAAACGCCCGGTCTGCGGCTGTTTGTTGCTTATCCAGATACTCCGCGGCCGCGACGGAAAGTTCTCTGCGAAACACACGACGCATTGACTAATCATCCTCGCCGGTTTCCGCGAACATTCTGGTCTGACCCAGTTCTTCCTGCTCCTTGTGTGTCAGCTTCGCACCAGCGCGTTTCTTGGCGGAGAGTGCAGCGTGACGTGTTCGCATGTTGACCGCGAGAGGCGACCTCGTATCGGTGAGTCCGAAGACGGGCGTACGGAGAATTGTATCTGGTCTGGAAACAATAACCTGCTCATACTCCTCGTCGGTGACAGGCCTTGGGGCTTCCCCGCTACCAAGCTCAGGTAGGATGAAGATCCCATTGCGATCGGCCGCTTGGCAGATGAGTGGGCTGTGGGTGGTAACCAAGAACTGGATATTGGGAAAATGGGACTTGAGCCAGAACCCGATCTGCCTTTGCCATTCCGGGTGGAGATGCAGGTCGATCTCGTCGATGAGCACAACGCCGCTTCGTATGATCTCCACACCTCCATCTTTGCCAACTTCGATGAGCCGATCAGATCCGTAGGTCTTGATCAGATGCCGCACAATGTCGGCCAAAAGGGCCAACGCTGCGCGGTAGCCCTCGCTCATCGCCCGCCAAGCAAGTTGAACTCCGTTTCGGTCCTTTAACCACAGCCCGTCGGAGTCCACGCGATCGACAATGGCCCCGTTCGGCAACAAGCCGTCGCTGAGGATTTGCAGCACGACGTCGAGTTGTTGGCTTTCAGTCGCCCGGTTTTCAAGCTTCTTGTGACTCAGAGTTTTAAGCCATGAATCGACCTCGGCGAGGGATGCTGCCTCTTCGAACATCGTGACGTAGCGTTCGCTGGTGGGGGCGACCATCTTCCGCATAGCGTCGCTGGATGCACCGAATATACGCCTGAAGGGGCCATAGCCACATGAGAACCAGCCACCCGCCTCGTAACTCCAAATCGATCGATCTGGCGTCCTGTAGGTCCGTCTCCCCGCCATACTTCTAGGGATTGGAGCGAGGAGTTGGGGTTCTCGGGAACCATTCTCGATTTGGAGACAAGCCGGGAACGGGTCCTCGGTCGTACGCCCACCTGTCTTGAATCGGTCGTCGCCATTGACCGGCACAATTTCAAGTTCGATCTCTCCGGTGTGATGCGGTTCGCGGACCCAACCTGAGAGGCTTGGTTCTAACGTTCGAGCATCATCGCGCCCGGCGAGGGCTATGGCGATCGCCTTCAGCAGCGTCGTCTTACCAGATCCGTTCCCTCCGGCAAAAACCGTCCAGCCGGCATATGTACTCTCGCCGCGGCTGAGGTCGAAATCAAGCCGCTCGAAGCCACGAATGTTCTCCAGGATGACACGTGAGATGTACACTGTTTCGGCCTTCCTCGATCCTTCAGACCATTGGAACGCAAAGGTGGCCAGGATGCAAAGCCTGACTCGCCAGACACACGGACAGAAACTTGCCGCCGGGGAAGGGGCCGGTGAACCCAAGCCGGCGCAGTTTGCGGATGAGGTCCCTGCGAGGGATTGGCTTGAGGGGCGGCACTACGCGACTTCGCTGACTTGTTCCGTGGACACTTGAATGGCGATGCCGTCGAGTGCGGGAATCGATCGTCCGAACCGGACACGCAGAAGAATCCAGCCTTCGAGAGCGTCCTGGAGTTTCTCCCGGCAGGCTTCGAGGGAATCCGCATTTGCCCACACGCCGCGCAGTTCGGGAATATGACCGTAGAAGCCCTCGCCATCTGGCAGCAGTTCGTAATGGGCATGGGCCATCGCCGCCCGGATGTAGCGGGTGAGCATGGCTCCATTGTACAGGCAGACCAGTGCGATGCGTATGCGGCCGATTGACCCACAGTGAGGAGGATGCTCAGTTCACGACTGGCTTTGTGGGAATACAGCGCGGATGCGACATGGCAATGTAAACCCCGAGTAGCCTCCGGAGGACTTTCATCGCGGATGGGTGCTGGGTTGCGATGCCATGGGGGCAGTCAACTCTCCCCGTGGCTGTGGGACAGCTGCCGTGACATTTCTGGAGGCACCAATCAGGGCTGCCGGCCGCAATCCACGCTGAGGTGAACGGTCACGTCAACAACCCCTCCGGCGGGGAGTGTCGCGGGATCGAAGGCCCAATTGCGCGCCTGTCCGATGAGAGCCTGGCTCAGTACCCAGCAGGAGCTTTCGGCTGTAATCGTGGAAGCGGTGACTCTGCCCGAACCCTGATCGACGGAAAAGCGGAGCTGGGTCGAGGTGGACTTTGCGGCCTCGAATTGCGCGCAGAATACACTCCTGAACAGGCGCATCTCCTGGAAATGCCTGACCTTCACGCCGGGTGGCGCCTCCAGCCGCCAACGGTAGACGGGTTTGTCCACAGGGCCTTGGTGCTGGCGGAGGAAATGAAAGAACTGAGATTGCGGAGCATCGTCGTCGCTGCCGCGCAGCTTCAAGGCCTGGGCGGCGAATCTTGCGCCGTCGCGCTGGGCGGAGTGGTCGTAGCTGTCGGGATCGGGCTGATCCCGGCCCCACGTGGTGGACATAATGCTGTCTTTCAGGTCCCATAGATGGGTGAGATAAACATAGTCCGGGTCTTGGTCATGCTTGAACTCGAAGTGGAGACCGGGGGGAATATCCGAGGATCGAGGGGGTCCGCCGCAGAAGGTAACCAACTCCGTGGTGTCGCGCTCATGGCCTTGAGGCTGGCGGAGTGGATGCCGGGAGGAGATCTGTTTCAGACGGCTTTTCGCGCCGCACGGATTGACGGGCTTGGCCAGCGCCGCCGGAGACAGCGCCACACGCTTTCCCCAGGCCATCACGACGATGTCCTGACAGCCCACGCTTCCTATGCCAGCCCATACATACCGCACCAGAGATCCGCCCTTGACTGCCTCCACCTCAAGCAACGCCACTGAATGGGCAATACCCGACGACTGGCCCGCCGTGCTCCAAATCTGAAATTTGCGCGGTTCGGCCGCATAGACCGGAGCGTTGGCTGAGAAGGCAAGGACGAGGCACAACAATCGAACCATACCCCCTCTATCGGCGGGGTAATGCTGCATGAAGAGGTTGTTGATCCTCCGGGGATTCTGCCTTTGCCCACACGCCGCGAGGTTCAGGTATCGGGCCGAAGAAGCCCTCGGGCTGAGTTGATTCCTGCCGTGTCCGATTGTACGATTTGAATATGTACGGACTCCGAGGAGGTGCGCCATGCCCAGGGTAGCGGTGGAAGACAACAGCAGGATGTCGTTGAGGATCAGTTCGGAGGACAAGGCGACGCTGCTGCGGGCGGTGGCATTGGAGCACACCGACTTGACGGACTTCGTACTGCGGTACGCGATGCGGGCGGCGAGAGAGGTGATTGACGGGGCCGAGCGGGTGCGGTTGAGCGGGCGGGACAGTCTGAGGGTGCTGGAGCTGCTGGAGAATCCGCCCGTGCCGAATGCGAAGCTGAAGCGGGCGGCGGCGGCGCTGTCAGGGCGCTTGAAGCCGTGAGCGACTGGCACGAAGAGCCTGCCTGCAAGCAGCATGACCGGGGAGCGTTTGACTGCGGCGAAGAGGCGCTGAACGATTTCCTGCGCCGGTATGCGAGGAAGAGCCACGAGAGCGGCGGCGCGAAGACGTTCCTGGCCATCGACGACGGTGACGGTTCGGTGCTGGGCTACTACAGCCTGTGTCCAGCATCGATAGAATACGCGCGGACACCGGAACTTGTGCGCCGGGGACTGGCCCGGCATGAGGTGCCGGGTTTCCGGTTGGCGCGATTGGCGGTAGACCGGAAGGCGCAGGGTTGGGGACTGGGTGGACAGCTCTTGCTGGCCGCGGGGCGTCGGTGTTTGCTGGCGGCGGCTGAGGTGGGCGGGGTGGCGCTGCTGATTGATGCGAAGAACGAGGGTGTGGCGGAGTGGTATGCCGGCTATGGGGCTGTTCGGCTGTTGGATTCGCCGCTGACGCTGGTTTTGCCGCTGGCGACGATCGAGGCGGCATTGAGAAGCGCCGGCAGGATTTGAGATCTCACGAGGTGGGTCATGAATGTAGCTCAAGTGGGCGGGATCGGGCGTGATAGACTCTTGCCGAGCCGGGAACGTGGTGATCGGGAGGTGATCGGGATGAAGAGCGGATTTGCGGTTTGGATCGCCGTGGCG
>JACZJQ010000337.1 GCA_014860455.1 Bryobacteraceae bacterium
AGCGGACACCGCGGGCGGCGAGGGCTTCAAGGTGTGGGGTGCGGAGGTCGAGGCCAGGGGTGAACGAAGTCCAGTCGGGGCGCCACTGATCGGGGAAAAAGAAAAGGATGTTGGGGCGTGGGGAGGGCGCGGTGGAGGCGCGGATGAAGGAAAGAAACGGAAGTGTGGCGGCAGTGCGGCGGGTGATGGTCATGACGGGTACCGCACACCGTCTTAACACATCAGGGGCGGCCTATGTGGCGGCGAGGACGGCGGCCTTCGTGTAGCGGCGCAAGGTGTAGAGATTGGGCTGGAGGTTGTGGTTTTCGAGTTTCTTCCAGTTGTCGTCCACGCTGATGAGGCGGCCGCTGATGTGGTTGGACTTGTCGGAGGCGAGGAACATGGCGAGTTGGATCTGACGTTCAGGCGGGGTGCCGCCAGTGCCGCGGATCTCGGTGGCCAACTGGATCTCACGCCAGCCGGCGAGGTCGCCGGCCTTGACGATTTCGTCGGTCATGTTGGTGTAAGTAGGGCCAGGGTCCATGCAGTTGATCTGGATGTTGGAGTCGCGGACCTCCTCGGCGAGGGTCTCGGCGAGGCGGACGATGGCGGCCTTGGAAGCGGCGTAGGCGGAGAAGTTGGGCCGGGGCTCTTCGGCGCCGCCGCCGGCGAGCAGGATGATTTTGCCCTGGCGGCGTTCGATCATCGAGGGCAGCACGGCGCGGCAGACGTGCAGAGCGCCGAGGAGGTTGATGTGGATGACCTCGGCCCAGTCCTTGGGGTCGGATTCGGCGAGGGGGCCGATAGGCCCTTGGGCGCCTGCGGCGCAGATGAGGGTATGGATGTCGCCGTACTGGGCTTTGACGCGTTCGACGGCAGTGGCGACCTGGCGGTAGTCGCGGACGTCGGCGCGGAGGCGGAGCGAAACGCCGCCGGCATGTTCGATTTCGAGGTCAGCGAGGTCGAGTTCGGCTTTGGTGCGTGCGAGAAGGCCGACGCGGGCCCTTGATCGTGCGAAACCCAAAGCCAGGCGCTTGCCGATGCCGCGGCCGGCGCCTGTGATCAAAACCGTTTTGTCCTGGAAAAAACGTACCACGGAGTTCGTCTCCCACCCCGATGGTAACAGGAAGGAATGGGGGTCAGGCTTTCTGCTTTTCCCGATACAAGAGGGCGTCGGCGCGCTTGAAGACCTGGGCGGCGGACTCGCCTTTGCGGGCCTCGGCCATACCGATCGAGACTTTGACTTCGAGCCGCAGCGGGCCGTTGTCGGTGACGATCTGGTAGAAGCCGTTGAGGCCGATCTCCATATGCCGGGCCTTGGCGATGGCGTCGCGGAGGCCGGCTTCCATGAGGACGACGAACTCGTCGCCGCCCCAGCGCGCGACGTGGTTTCCGGGCCCGAGCAACGCGACGAGTTTGCGGCTGAATTCGATGAGCAATTTGTCGCCGGCCAGATGGCCGTGGCGATCGTTCACGGATTTGAAGCGGTTGAGGTCGAGGATCATGATGGTGAAGGGCACGCCTGCATCGGTGAAGCTCTTGACCCTGGCTTCGAGGCCGCGGCGGTTTTCCAGACCGGTCAAGGTGTCGGTGGAAGCCTTGCGTTCGGCCTCGTCGAGTTTTTTGCGGTACTCGCCCATTTCCTTATCGAGGCCGGTGAGGAGTTGCTGGTTTTCGCGCTTCATTTCGGTGACCAACGCGGAGATCTTGCCCACCTCCTGTTGCAGGCGGGCGCGCAGTTCATCGACGGTTTGGCAGCGGGTGGCCGACTGGAGCGAATCGGCGACGCCCTCGAACTTTTTCTCCCTGGTCTCGCCTTTAGCCTTGAGCGATTTGGCGGTTTCCTCGAGGGTGGCGAGCACGAGGCTGAGTTCGACTGTTCCTGCGGTGTGGGCTTCGAGTCGCTCGGAGGCTTCCCTCAACTCCCTGGAGAGCCTTTCCTTCATGCGATCGAGGTCATCCTGGCGGACATCGCCCGCCAGCAACCTGCGTTCGGCCTGGAATGAGGGAGGAGAGATGCCGAGTTTGTCGGGGTAGAGGTGGAAGATGTGTTTCTCCACATCGCCGAAGGCCGCGCCGTAACAATCGAGAGATGAACGGAGTAGCCCACCTTGCCGCTCAAACTGCGACAGAGAGTCGCCCAGGGTAATGAGATCCTTCGCCATCAGTGCGTTCCTGTGAGCCTTATCGACGCCTGGATCAGTTTCTTTCAGATATACTCATGGTATCGGGGTGCGAATCTCGCAAGCCCGTCACTGAGTATGGGAGGACGATGAGTAAGGAAGATTGCATTGAAGTGACAGGCGTTGTCGTGGAGAAGTTCCCCAGCGGCTTGTTCAGCGTTCAATTGGATGGCGAGCGGACCATCCTGGCCCACCTCGCAGGCAAGCTGCGCCGAAACCGGATCCGGGTTCTGGCCGGTGACCGCGTCACCATCGAGATGTCGCCCTACGACCTCACCAAGGGCCGAATTACCTACCGCCACAAGTAGCCCGCATCCAGCGCCAGCATCATCGGCCGGCTGAAGATGTCGAAGCCCCACCATATTCTTATCGTCTTTGGTACCCGCCCGGAGACGATCAAGTTGTGCCCGCTGGTGCGGCGGCTGAGGCAGCAACCGGAGCGATTCCGGGTGACGGTGTGCGTCACGGGACAACACCGGCATCTGCTGGATTCCGCGCTTGCCGCATTCGGTGTGCAGCCGGACATCGACCTGGAGGTGATGACGCCGAACCAGAGCCTGGGCTCGCTGAGCGCCAGGATCCTGGAGCGGCTGGACCCAGTGCTGGCCTCGATCGAGCCCGATTTCCTGGTGGTGCAGGGTGACACGACCACAACTTTCGCCGCCGCGCTGGCGGCATTCTACCGCAGTGTGCCGGTAGGCCATGTCGAAGCGGGGTTGCGAACGGGCGACTTGCAGGAACCGTTTCCAGAAGAACTGAACCGGGTGCTGACGACGCGGCTGTCGGCGTTGCACTTCGCGCCGACGGCGCAGGCGGCGGCGAGGTTGAGGGCGGAGTCAACGCCCGAGGGGTCGATCGTGGTTACCGGCAACACTGGGATCGATGCGTTGTTGTGGGTGAAGGGGCAGTTGGATGCGGGGGCGCTGCAAGGGTATGCGGGCGATCTGCCGCCGGGACGCCACCTGATTCTGGTGACGGCGCACCGGCGAGAGAGCTTCGGCGAGGGGTTTGATCGGATCTGCACGGCGCTGGCGCGGATTGCGGAGAGGGGTGATACGGGCATCGTGTATCCGGTGCACCCGAACCCGAACGTGCGCGAGGTGGTCAGCCGGCGGCTGGGTGGATTGCCGGGGATCACGCTGATCGATCCGCTGGACTATGTTCCGTTCGTGGACCTGATGTCGCGGGCCTCGATTCTGCTAACCGACTCGGGCGGGGTCCAGGAAGAAGCGCCTTCTCTGGGCAAGCCGGTGCTGGTGATGCGGGACAAGACCGAGCGCCAGGAGGCGGTGGAGGCGGGCACGGCGGTGCTGGTGGGCACCGACACCGGGCGCATCTGTGCGGAGGTTGGGACGCTGCTGGACAATCCCGAAATCCACGCATCCCGGACAGGCATTCACAACCCTTTTGGCGACGGTTGCGCCTGCCCCCGGATTGCAGACGCAATTCATACATTCTTAACGGCTTAATCACAACATTAAATTGGCATAAGACGCATCTGGAGGCCCCTGGCGGGTGGCCGGATTTGGAGCCGCGGTTCGTATAATCGTGGCCGGGGTCGATCTCTCGCACAGACAATGCGCATCACAGAAATCAGAACGGCCAGCCGGGACGGCGTACTCAAGCCGCGGCTGGACATTACCGCCGAACTGCACCGGCGCGTGATCGGGCAGGATGAGGCGCTGGACGCCATCTCGCCGTATGTTGAGATCTTCCAGGCGGGCCTGGCGCCGCCGGGACGTCCGTCGGGGGTATTCCTGCTGCTGGGGCCGACCGGAACGGGGAAGACGCATACGGTGGAAGCGCTGGCGGAGGTTCTGCATGGCAGTTCTTCGAACCTGATCCGGATCGATTGCGGCGAGTACCAGATGGAACACGAGGTGGCCAAGCTGATTGGCGCGCCTCCGGGCTATCTGGGGCACCGCGAGACGCAGCCGGTGATCACGCAGCAGAAGCTGGCGGCGGCTTCAAGCGAGCGGTGCCCGCTGAGCATTGTGCTGTTTGATGAGGTGGAGAAGGCGGCCGGTTCGCTGACGCGGATCCTGCTGGGGGTTCTGGACAAGGCGCACATGCGGCTTGGCGACGGAACGTCGGTGAACTTCGAGCGGACGATGATCTTCATGACGTCGAACTCGGGTGCGCGGGAGATGGCAAAGGCGCGGTCGGGCGGCTTTGGATTCGCCCGGACGGTGAACGCGGGGACAGATCCTGCGCCGGCAGGCATTGAGACGGCCGGGTTGGCGGCGCTGAGGCGGCGGTTCTCGCCTGAGTTCATCAACCGGATCGACCGGTCACTGGTCTACCAGCCGCTGTCGCGGAGATCGATCTCCAGCATTCTGGACCGGCAGATCGACGCGCTCGAACAACAGATTGCGGCGCGGTTGGGGCCACGCGCATTCCAGTTTGAGATCTCGTCGGAGGCCAGGGAGATGCTGCTGAGCGAGGGAAGCTGCGGAACGTATGGGGCGCGGGAGTTGAAGCGCACGCTTCAACGGCGGCTGCTTCATCCGTTGGCGCGGTTGATCCTGTCGGGCGGCATCCCGGAAGGGGCATTTGTGCGGGTGGAGAAGGCGCGCTCGGGCGGGCTGGCAATCCGGCCGCGGCTACCTCGAAGAATAGCGTCGTAGCCCGATGATTTCGCCGGCGGCGGCGAACAGGTTCAGAATCCCGAGGCCGCTGACGGCGCCGCGGAACTGGACGCTGGTGAGGAAACCGGTGAAAGAGGGCTGCAACTGGATGAGGTAGTTGTTGTCCCAACTGGGCATCCAGGGGTAAATGAGGAGGAACAGGCCGATTTCGATACAGAAAATGCAGTAGACCACGGCGGCGGCCTTCTCCATCCAGGTGGCTTTTGGGGGCGCGGGCGGCGGCGGGACATCAGCCGGGAGGCCTTCGGGCGGCAGAGCGCCGTGGGGATCGGGGGCAGCTCCGTTTGGGCTCATGCGAGCCTCCCCTGAAGGGCTGCCATGACGGGGGCGTAGGAACGCCGGTGGAGAGGCGCCGGGCCGAGGCGCGAG
This sequence comes from Bryobacteraceae bacterium, assembly GCA_014860455.1. GTDB lineage: Bacteria > Acidobacteriota > Terriglobia > Bryobacterales > Bryobacteraceae > PNKE01. The sequence goes on from JACZJQ010000337.1 coordinate 5,180, forward strand.
AGGGCTTCGAGGTGTTCGGGCGTGGGATATCCCTTGTGGCGGGCGAGGCCGTAACCGGGGTAATCGGCGTCGGCGCGAAGTGCCCATTCATCGCGGGCGGTCTTGGCGAGGATGGAGGCGGCGGCGATGGAGGCGACCTTGGCGTCGCCCTTAATGATGGCGTCCTGGGGCAGGGGGAGGTCGATGGTGAGGGCGTCGACGAGGAGATAGTCGGGCGCGGGGCACAAGCCTTCGATGGCGCGCCGGATGGCAAGCCTGGAGGCCTGATAGATATTGATGCGGTCGATCTCCACTGCGTCCACCCACGCAACCATCCAGGCGGCGGCACGGGCCCGGATTTCGATAGCCAGGCGCTGGCGGTGCATGGCGGTTAATGTCTTGCTGTCGGCAAGCCCTTCGACGGGGTCATCGGGATTGAGAATGACGGCGGCTGCATAGACGGGTCCGAACAGTGAACCGCGGCCGGCTTCGTCGGCGCCGGCCGGACGCATATATCCTGTGCGCCTGAGTTCGTACTCGCGGCGGAGAGTGCAACCGTCTGAGAGTGTGCCGGACGTTGGTGCGTCCTCGGGTGCTAGCGCTTCGTGGGCCGTTCGGTGGGGCGCTCTTTGAGCCTCGCCGCCTTGCCGCGCAGGTTGCGCAGGTAGTACAGCTTCGAGCGCCGTACCTTGCCCGTGCGCACGATGTCGATGTGGTCGACGACGGGAGCGTTGAGGGGGAAGATGCGCTCGACGCCGGTGCCGAAGCTGACCTTGCGCACGGTGATGTTTTCGCCCATGCCGCTATTCTTGCGCGCCAGGACTACGCCTTCGAAGATCTGCAGGCGCTCTTTGTCGCCCTCCTTGATCTTCACGTGCACGCGGATGGTATCGCCGATCTCGAATTCGGGCAGATCGGTGCGCTTGTTCTTATTGAGGACCTTCGCCAGGTATGGGCTCATCATGATGCTATCGTTTCCCTTCCTATTATGACCTGTCAGCGGGCCCGCCGTCATCCCCACGATGGGAAATCAGCGGTCGAACAGGTCTGGCCGGAGCCGCCTTGTTTTCTCGATTGCCGCCTGCCGGCGCCACTTGCGGATTTCGGCATGGTTGCCGGCAAGCAGCACATCGGGCACGCGGAAGCCGCGGAAATCGGCCGGGCGGGTGTAATGGGGGCAGTCGAGAATGCCGTCCTGGCCGTCTTCGTCTTCCGAAAACGACTCCTGGAGAGAGCTGTCCTGATTGCCGAGTACGCCCGGCAACAGCCGGGCCACCGCATCCACCACCACGGCCGCGGCTAATTCGCCGCCGCTCAAAACGTAATCGCCGATCGAGATCTCCTCGTCGGCCAAATGCATACCGACCCGCTCATCGACGCCTTCATAGCGCCCGCAGATCAGCAAAACCTCTTCAAAACCAGCCAGTTCCCTCGCCTTGCGCTGGCCGAATAGCGGCCCGTGAGCCGACATCAGCGCCACGCGCTGGCGCGACGGGTCGCGGCGGCCGGGCAGGATCGCCTCGACGGCCTCGAACAGAGGCTGGGGCTTCATGACCATGCCCTCGCCGCCGCCAAAAGGCCGGTCGTCGACGGTCTTATGGAAATCGTAGGTCCAATCCCGGAGATTGTGAACCTTGATCTCGATCAGTTCGCGCTGGGCGGCGCGGGCGACGACGCCGTGGTCCATCGGACCGTGAAAAAACTCGGGGAAGATCGTCAGCAGATGGAACTTCATGCTTCGGATGCTTCCTTATTCAAATCCAGCAGTCCATCCGGTGGATCGATGGCGATCCTCCGGGCAGCCGTATCGATCTCAACGCATATCTCCCTCACCAGAGGGATCCAGATCAGGTCGCCGGAAGCGGGCTTAACCTCCAGCACCGCCTGAGCGCCAAACTCCTGCCAGGATGAGACGACGCCGACCAGTTCGCCGGTGGCCTGAGTCTCTACGCTGCAGCCGAGCAGGTCAGAGAGGTAGAACTCTCCGTTGCCGAGCGCCGGGCGGTCGGATTCCCGGACGAGCAGTTCGGCGTGTTCGACGGCTTCGGCATCGGTCCGGCTGCCGATTTCGCGGAACTTATAGACGAGGCCGTCCTTGTAGTCGCGAATCGACTCGACTTCGTACCACTGTCCGGCGCCGGCGAGCGAGCCACCGGGCAGGCGCAACACGACACGTTTCACCCAGCGGTAGCTGTCAGCCGGGTGGTTTGCCCGGCCGAGCAATTCGCCACGCAATCCTCTGGCCCGGCCCAATCGGCCGATGACGACCCAATCGTCGAGGATCGGCTCCGGCACTACTCCAGAATCTCGAGCGAGAAGCGGCGGTTGAGTTTCATCCCTGCGGCGCCCAGGAGGGTACGAATGGACCTGGCCGTGCGGCCCTGTTTGCCGATCACCTTACCGAGATCACTCGGGGCGACACGCAATTCAAGCACCGTGGTCTGCTCGCCTTCCACTTCGCGGACTTTGACCTCTTCCGGGATGTCAACTAGAGCTTTCGCAATTTCTTCAACAAGTTCCTTGATACTGGCCATCCCTTGGACCTCCTGTCCTGCCTCGATCCTAACACCACAGCCGTACTCCGGGTACCGGGATTTGTGGTGTCGATGCCATCAGCCTGCAAGCGCGCGCCCGGATGCAGAATCGGCCGCCGGCGGCGGCGCCTGCAACGCTAAGGGCGAACGGGCTAGGCCGCGGGTTGCTCAGCCGGCTTCGGGACGGTCCTGACCAGACGCTTCACCGTGTCGGACAGCTGGGCGCCGCTTTTCACCCAGTGCTCGATGCGCTCATGCTGCAGTTCAATCACGGCGGGCGAGGCCACGGGGTTGTAGTGGCCGACGACTTCGATCGCCTTGCTGTCGCGGGCGCGCTCTTTCTCGATCACGACAACGCGATAGGTCGGCTTCTTCTTTGCGCCAAATCGCGCCAAACGAATCATCAACATTGCTCTTCCATTCTCCTAAACTGACTTCGAACTCATGGCTGCGCCCCGGCTCGCCCTAGAAGGGCATCTGGAACGGCAGCTTGAACTTGCCTTTTTTGCCTCCAAGCAATCCGCCGGAGACCGATTTCATCATCTTGCGGGTTTGTCCGTACTGTTTGAGGAGGCTGTTGACCTCCTGAACCGAGGTTCCGCTGCCCTTGGCGATACGGCGGCGGCGCGAACCGTTGATCAGCATGTGGTTGGCCCGCTCCCTGGGCGTCATCGAATCGACGATGGCCACCACGCGCGTGATTTCCTTTTCGTCCACCTTGACGTTTTTGAGCTCCTTGAGCATGCCGACCTGAGGCATCATGCCGAGCAGGGATTCGAGCGGCCCCAATTTCCTGAGCTGTTTCAACTGATCGCGGAAGTCTTCGAGCGTGAAGTCGTCGGTGATGAGCTTACGCTGCATCTCTTCGGCCGACTTGCGGTCGATGTTCTCCTCCATCTTTTCGATGAAGCCGAGCACGTCGCCCATGCCGAGGATGCGGGAGGCGACGCGGTCAGGGTGGAAGGCTTCCAGGGCGTCGAATTTTTCGCCCGTGCCGACGAACTTGAGCGGCTGGCCGGTGATCTGGCGGATGGACAGCGCAGCGCCGCCGCGGGCGTCGCCGTCCATTTTGGTGAGGATGACGCCGGTGATGCCGAGGCGCGAATGGAATTCGGCAGCGGATTTGACGGCGTCCTGGCCGGTCATGGCGTCGGCGACGAAGAGGATTTCGGTGGGCTGGAGCTGATCCTTGAGTTGCGAAAGCTCGGTCATCAGATCATCGTCGATATGGAGGCGTCCGGCGGTATCGACCAGGATCATGTCGCGGCCGGCCTGCTGGGCTTCGCGCTTGGCGCCGCGGGCGAGTTCGGCGGGCTTGGTCTCTTCAGGCAGGCCCTCGTAGACAGGAATACCGATTTCGTTGGCAACCACGGAGAGCTGCTTGCGGGCGGCTGGGCGGTAGACGTCGACCGACACGACGATGGGGCGGTGGCCGTTCTTGGAGAGATACCTGGCGAGTTTGCCGGTGGAGGTGGTCTTGCCCGAGCCCTGAAGGCCGACAATCATGACGACGGTGGGCGGCATGTTGGCCGTCCGCAGCCGGGACGTATGCGTCCCGAGCATGGTGATCATTTCGTCCTTGACGATCTTGGTGACTTGCTGGGCAGGGGAGAAGGCGGTGAGCACTTCCTGCCCCAGGGCCTTCTGTTTGACGTTTTCGATAAAGGTCTTCACGACCTTGAAATGGACGTCGGCCTCGAGGAGAGCCACGCGGATCTCCTTGAGGGCGGCCTCCATATTCTCGGCCGTCAATTTGCCTTCGCCGCGGAGGTTTTTGAAGACCCTCTGCAGCTTGTCGCTTAACGTATCAAACATGCGGTTTGGCCAGGGCGCGGCGAAAGGACAGACGCGTGCGCACACAGAGGCGCAGCGCCGCCAAAGCAGCACCTCTTATTATACAGGCTCGGCTGGGCGTACGCCGGAAAGGATTTGTGGGGATGCGGCAAGTCATTCAAATTGAGGGGTTTGATGAAGAGAGGCGGAAAGCCGGGCGAATCAGGAAGGAGAGATTGAACCCGCACAGGGCCGGATCGACTGGAATCGGCGGCAGTCATGGAGCGGGAGACGGAGGAGGCAGATCTCAGTTTGCGCCGGAGTCTTCGGCGAGCGACTCGGACTGGGCGGGCGCGGGGATGCCGTC
>JACZJQ010000338.1 GCA_014860455.1 Bryobacteraceae bacterium
CTTCAGCCCCGCCTACGCCCCGCACCACTGGCGTGGCTTCCCCGAATTCGGCTGCGGCGCCATCGGCGACATGGCCTGCCACATCCTCGGCACCCCAAACATGGCCATGCGGCTCTCGCTCACCGGCCCCACGTCGGTTGAATGCGTCAAGAAGGAAGGCGTCGGCAAGCACTGCTTCCCCCACCAGACCGTCATCCGCTTCGACTTCCCCGCCCGCGGCACCATGGGCCCGCTGAAGCTGTTCTGGTACGACAGCCTGAAGGACATGCCCAAGTTCGACGGCATCCCCGCCGGCCAACTGATCGGCGACAAGGACATCAACGGCAGCCTCTTCATCGGCGACAAAGGCATGGTCACCACCGGCTGCTACGGCGAAAAGACCCGCCTCATGCCCGACGAAAAGATGAAGGACTACAAGGGCGCCCCCAAACTCCTCACCCGCTCCCCCGGCCACTACCGCGACTGGATCCGCGCCTGCAAAGGCGGCGACCCCGCCTGCTCCAACTTCTCCGTCGCCGGACCCTTCGTCGAATGGATGCTGCTCGGCGTCATCGCCATGCGCTACGAAGGCAAACTCGAATGGGACAACCGCAGGAAGCAGTTCACCAACAACAAGGAAGCCAATAAATACCTGAAGCCCGAACTCCGCAAAGGCTACAAGTTCAACGGCTAGTCTGAACTGACTATCAGGGCCAGCCATGGAGACGCAAACTCTCCATGGCTGGCCATTACTGCGTCGTGAATTCTCCCGAGGTCAATCCGGCAATGGCGGCGGCTTCAGCGGCTATGAAGTCCGGTCGTCAGGCGGCATTCAGACTTGATGGTTTTGGGATCTCCCGATCATGGAGTCGGACTCCTGCCCTCACGCATCCAACCGTGATACTGGGCGCAGGGCTGAGTCATCAGATCGAAAACAGGCGCCACCCCCGCATTCATCCCGAACGACCATCCGGGCAATGGAACATCGAGCGTGTACCGTTTCTTCTCCAGGTTTTCAAAGAGGAAGTTGCCCTTCTCATCCGTTTTCGTCTCCAACCGTCTCCCCTCTTCCGTCTGGAGCGTCACCGTCACGCCGATCAAGGGAGCGAAGGTGATCGACCGGGCCTGACCGCGCATCGTCTCATCGACCAGCCGCCCGTAGATGTGCGGAGCTAGCATTCGGCCACCTTTCCACGCTCTCAAAGCTGCGACTTCGTTCTTCGAGTTCACCAACTTGCTGGATCGGTCGCACAAACTAGCAGACCAACGGCCGGATTCTCGATCCTGACGCGCGAAGATGAGCCACTCTTCGCCTTTCTTGAAGTGCATTTCGCAGTCGCTCATGCCCTGCCCTGTGAAAAGTACGAAGCTTGCCGCCGCCGGACCCAAGAACCTCTCAGCCACTGTGAATCGGACTTTCTTGCCATGGGTCCAGAACACCGAATCCAAGAACGCTCCAAGGCCGCTTTCGTTGGTGGCGGCAGAAAGCAGGCGCACTTCCTCCGATGTCAAATCATTTCGCCAAAGTCTCAGTAATCCCTCTCTCGTATCTGTGAAGGATGGCGGCCTATACTGAACCTCTGGCCCTCCCCTGGGTCCATAGAGAGCCTCCCAGTACCCTTCCATGGACTCCGAGGGATAAACCTGCGTGACTTTGCCAATGAACACGGCCGTCCTCGCCGAGTCTCGAGGCGGCAGATCGGCGCACAGCGGCCCCCTCAGCACGCACTTGCATGCCAAAGCCACCGCAGGAAAAAACAAGCAACTGATTATGACGAATACCCGGATCATTGCTCCCGACCCAATTCGATCATAATCCCGATTCAGGCGCAATCGTCCCGGGCTCCGGCCGCCAGCCTTCCTGCGCCGCCCTTTACTTGTTCAATCCGGCCCGCCGCACCGGATACGACGTCCCCCACCCCTTCCGGTCCTCCCACAAGATCCGGTTCAGCACGTCCGTCGGCACGTCGTCCACCTCGCTCCAGTTCATCTTCACGCTCTCCACGGCCGCCCACCGTTCCCGCCCGTTCAGCGCTTTGACCGGCGGATTCATGTCGTCGAGCTTCAGCCGCGACGGCAGCGCCTTATACGGCCGCGCATCCTTCGCCGTCGTGAAGATGCTCGACATCGCCCTCGACGCAGCCAGGAACCGCGTCCGCGGCTCGATGCGGAAGATATCCTGGATCGTCCGCACCAGGTTGATCTGCGTGTAGTAATTCTCGTCCAGCGCCCCGCGGCGCACCATCGGCCCGGCAAACAGCGCCAGCGTCCGCCGCCCGCTGATGTGATCCACGCCGTCCTGCGCGTCATCCTCCACGGCGATGATGAGCGAATTCTCCCAGAACTTGCTCTTGCTCACGCCCTCCACGATCCGTCCCAGCGCCAGGTCGTTATCGGCCACCATCGACGCCGGCCTCGGCGCCGCCGGGTTCCGCCCCTCCGTGTGGTCGCTCGTCAGCGTGACGATCGTCAGATTCGGCGCGCTGCCCTTGTCCTCCCACTTCTTCAGCCGTTCCAGGAACGCATCGGCGCGGATCTGGTCCGGAATCTTCATGCTGCTGAACGGGAACGTCTCGTCGTAGATCCCGGCCAGCGCCGGCACCGCACACTTCGACGCGATCACGTCGCGCCACGTGCCCTTCTGGTAGTGCTCCCAATACTCGCCCCACTTCATCATTTCGTTTTCGTTGATGTCTTTCACCAGCCCGCCCGGTTCGCGCTTCGCCGGCAGCGAGACCGGCCCCAGCAGCAACACATCCAGCGGCCGCCGCTTGTCCTGCCAGAAGAATCCCGTCGGCACCACGGTCATCGAGTCGCCCATGTTCCACGCGTAGCCGCGCGGCGCGGCGTTCAGCGCCCGCTCCACGTGGTCGCTGACAAACCCCATCATCAGCCACTGATGGCCCTCGAAACTGATCGCCCCGCTGGCATGGAAGTTGTCGAGCAAAACGAACTCTTCGGCCAGCGCGTGGTGGTTCGGCGTCACCTCGCGCCCGTACATCAGCAGCGACGGATCTCTCCGCCCGCGCTCGATATCTGAGAACACCTGGTCGTAGGTGCGGTTTTCCTTGATCAACAGGAAGACGTGCTTGATGCCGAGCTTCGAAACGTCCTTCACCCCGCCCGCCGGCTCGAACCTCGGGCTGGCGGCCGCCGCCACCTCGCGCTCGCCGGCCTTCAGTTCGGCCGCCGTTGGGTCGGCGTAGCTGTTCAGCATGCCTTCATAGACGCGGCTGTTGTGGCCGCCCGCCGGGCGCTCGTCGTTGCCCGTCCCCTTCACGCTCGACACCATCAGCCGCCCGTTCGCCGCCATGTGCAAACCCGTCGGGAACCACCCCGCCGGCGCCCGCCCCGTCAGTTTCCACGCCTTGCCCGACAGGTCAAAGACAGCGATCGAATTCTCGCCGCCGCAGGCCACATACAGCCGCTTGCCGTCGGGCCGGAACGCCACGCTGTTCGGAATCGCGCCCACCGGCGTCTTCGCCGACGCCACCGCGAGCGACTGCGAACTCCACGTCCCCGTATCGAACAACTGCACCGTATCGGAATGGCTGTTGGCCACCGCCAGCGTCTTGCCGTCTTTGGTCAACGCCATGCCCGCCGGGGCCAGGCCCGTGGCGTGCGTCTTCACGCTCGCGTCTTTCAGGTCGATCACGCTCAGGCTCCCGGCCAGCACCGACCCTACAGCATCCACCGGCAGACTCTCCTTGCCGCTCGGCGCCACCGCCGCCGCCGGCCGTCGTTCACCCGCGCGGTTGGAAACATACAACCGCCCCGCCGCCTCATCCAGCACCACCGCGAACGGAGCCAGCCCCACCGCAATCCTCCTGACAACCTCGCGCTTGCCGGCATCGATCTCCACCACTTCGTTGTCGTGATGCATCGCCGCATACAGCCGCGTGCCGTCCTTCGTGAACGCCAGCCCCGCCGGAATCGGGTGGCCCGGCAGGTTCATACGCGTCGTGCCGGTGATTTTTCCGTCGGGCGTGTATTGCGCGATCAACAGGCTGTCCGGCCCGGATCTCGTCGCCTCGCTGGCCCACACTTCGTTGGTCCCCGGCCTGAACGCGATGCCGATATAAGAAGTGGTCCGGCTCGGCGCGCGCGACAGTTCCTTGCCCGCCGTGCCGTCCACCATCACGATGCTGTTGCCGTTCAGCACCGCCGCCAGCGTCGCGCCGTCGTTCAGAGCGAAGTCGGCCGGACGCCCGGCGATGGCCACGCCCGGATTCCATGGCCGCACCAACTGCCCCGTCGCCACCAGCCACGCGCCGCTCAACTGCTTGCCCGCGTTGGCCCGCGTCGGCAACAGGTCCCACAACTCCGGCCGAGCCGCACCGATCGCCACAATACCCAGCACCGACAGGCCAACAATCCACTTCGCTTTCGTCATGCAACGCAGTATAGCGCCCTGGCCCGCTCACGCCGTCTTGCCTTCCAACCCCCACCCGCGCCGCACGATTCCCTCCCCGTGCATCTTCCTCAGCGCGTCGATCGTCGTCGCCAGTTTCACCTCAAACTCCCGCTGCGGCGTCTGCGGCGCGAACAGGTCCATCTGCGGCGACGGCCTGTAAATCCGCGTCGCCCGCAGCGTCACCGCCCGCAGCCTCACCCGCCGGCTCCACGCCGTCTCCAGCAACCGCGGCAGCAGCGGCAGGATCTCCGTGTCCAGCGAAACCGGCTCGGCCGTGTCAATATGCCCGCGCGACTCGTCGCGGTCCGTATACCGCAACTCCAGCCCCACCC
>JACZJQ010000037.1 GCA_014860455.1 Bryobacteraceae bacterium
TGCCCGCACGCCCCTGAATCAAACCCTCTTTGTCCAGTAAATCGTAGGCCGCCGCCACCGTCGTCCGGTTTAGCCCCAACTGCGCCGACAACTCCCGAGTCGGCGGAATCCGGCTCCCCTTCGCCAATCGCCCTGAAATGATCTCGGCCCGGATATGCTCGTAAAGCTGCCGGTAAATCGGCTCACCCGACCGCTCATTGAACTGTGGAAGGCTGAACATGTCAAACCCAGCCAATCATATCACAGATTGGCTGGGTTGGATTGGATGGCCTTGGATGGCCCACCACTTCCGGGTGGGTGTTTCTCGCCCCCGGCTTACTCCCCGACGGCCCTCACCAGCAACTCGAGCTCACCATTTCCGTTTTTGTTTTCAATAGCTTGCGAACCAGTGAATTCGTTTGGCGGAGTTTCCGGAACCCCCACCTCGTCCCCGGTCTCCTCGCCCACGCCAGCCACCGCTCGCGGCACTTGGCTGATCGGTTCGCACACCGGCAAGTCGTCGCCCGCCGCCGCCGAAAGCTCTTTGAAACGCCGCGCCGAAACCAGCACCCGCGTCTCCAGATTCCCCGCCGCCCGGTTATACGCCGACACCGATTTTTCCAGCGACCGCCGCAACTCCTCGAAGTGGCTGGTCAACGTCGCCAGCCGCCCGTACAACTGCTTGCCCAGTTCGCTGATTTCCATCGCGTTGCGCGCGATGCTCTCCTGCCGCCACCCATAGGCCACGGCCTTCAGCAGCGCGATCAGCGTCGTCGGCGTCGCCAGCAGCACCCGGTTCTCCACGCCATATTCGATTAGCTCCGGATCGGCCTCCAGCGCCGCCGAGAAGAACACCTCGCCCGGCAGGAACGCCACCACGAAGTCCGGCGTCGTCGCCAGTTCATCCCAGTACGCCTTCGACCCCAGCTTCGCCAGGTGCGCCCGGATCTGCTGCGCGTGCTCGGCCACCTTGGCCTTGCGTGCACCCTCGTCGTTCTGGTCCAGCGAGTTCAGGAACGATTGCAGGCTCACCTTGGCGTCCACCACCACCTGCCGGTTGTTCGGCAGCCTGACAATCAGGTCCGGCCTCAGCTTGCCCTGCTCGGTGTCGATCGATTCCTGCTGCACGAAGTCGCAGTATTCGATCATCCCCGCCATCTCCACCACGCGCTTCAGTTGCATCTCGCCCCAGCGCCCGCGCACGTCCGGCGCCCTGAGCGCTCGCACCAGGTTGGTCGTTTCGGCTTGCAGGCGCGAGTGCGTCTCGGCCAGGTTCTTCACCTGCTCGGTCATCCCGGCGTAGGCCGCCGCACGCTCTTTCTCCAGGTCGTGGATCCGCTGGTCCACCTTGTCGAGGGACTCTTTCAGCGGCATCACCCACTGCGTCATCTCCTGCTTCCGGAGTTCCAGATCGCCTTCGTCGCTCACCTGCGCCTTCTCCAGCGTCGACTTGGCCAGTTCCAGGAAGCTCTGGTTGTTGGCCGCCAGTGCTTCGGCCGCCGTCGCACGGAACGCGTCGCCCAGCTTCTTCTGGGCCTCGTCGAGCATTCTGAGCTTCTCGGCCTGGCCCTTTTCGGCCTCGTCCAGCCGCGTCATCAGGCTCGCCATCCGCACCTTGTGGTTCGACAGATCTTCGAGCGCCGCCGCCAGGGCCTTTTCCCTTTCTCCCAGCTGCGCCTCAATGCGACCGGCCAGCGCCGCCCGCTCTTCAGCGGTCACGCGCGCCGTCATGGCATCGAGTAACTGCTGCTGCAGCTTCGACGCCGCCTGACGCTCCACCTCGACGGTCTGGCGCAGTTCCGCAATGGTGGCCTCGCGCTCCTGGACCTTCGTCTTCAGGGCTGCCGAATCGCCGTCGGTATCGGCCAGGTCAGGCCTCGACTGCCCCCTTAAAAGGAAGCTGGCCAGCACCGCGCCGCCCACCAGTCCGATCAGGACTAACAACAGGTTCAGTAATGGCTCCATTGGGAACCTCCGTTCTCTCTAATCGCCTGAAGCCGCCCGGCGCTGTACGCCCGCCGGGCCTCTGACACCGAAAACAAGCGGGATGAGCCATTTATTAACCCGGACTAAGGTGTCTGCCCTCATTCATTTACCTTACCCACGTCCTTAGGCGGCACGATCACCGCCGTCCGGACCAGCAGATCCGGGTACGACCGCCGCCGCCTGTCTACCAATATCAATACCGCCGCGGCCGCGCCAACCGCTGCCGCGGCCCACGGCCAGACCGGCACGGCCGCCAGCGGCAGGGCCTTCAAAACTGACCTGCCGAGCGCCCGTCCAAAGCCGACTTTGCGCCCGTCGGCCTCGATCGTCCGCATTCCCAGAAGCCGCTTGCCCGGCGACGCCTGCCATGGCGAAGCCTCGAACGCCGTCCACCAAAGCACGGCCGCCGCGCCTGCCAGCCACGGCGATTGCGAGGCCAGCAACGCCGCCGGCACGAGCAGCACCGCGTCAATGAGAAACGCCGCCCCGCGTCTCGGCAGGGCGGCGTATTCCAGTGGCATTCAACTACCTTCCGCTGCTTAAGAGCAGCCCGACGTCCCGCCGCAGTTTTCGCACTTGTAGCAGGCGCCGTTGCGAGTCATCAGCCCGCCGCATTCGCTGCAGATAGGCGCGTCTTCCATGCCGTCGGCCGGGGCGAACTGCAAGCGCTGCTGCGGCTCTGGCGCCGTCGGACGCAGACGCATCGACTCGCCGGCTTCGTTTTCCATCGCCGCATCCGGCCCCAGGAACTTGAACGCCAGCCAGCGGAAAATGTAGTCCATGATCGACTTGGCGTACGGCACCTTGTCGTTGCCCGTGTAGCCCGACGGCTCAAACCGCACGTGCGAGAACTTATCGACGAAGAACTTCAGCGGCACCCCGTACTGCAAGCCGTAGCTGATCGCAGTAGCGAACGAGTCCATCAGGCCCGAGATCGTCGAGCCTTCCTTGGCCATCGAGATGAACAGCTCGCCCGGCATGCCCTCTTCGTACAGCCCGACAGTGATGTAGCCCTCATGGCCGGCGATCGAGAACTTGTGTGTGATCGACTGCCGCTCGTCGGGCAGCTTGCGCCGCACCGGGCGGTAGACGATCTTCTCTTCCACGCGGACCGGGCCCGCGGCCGGCAGCGCAACGGCTTTCTTGTCGCTCTTGTTGGTCGATAGCGGCTGGACGCGCTTGGAGCCGTCGCGGTAGATGGCGATCGCCTTCAGGCCCAGCTTCCAGCCCTCGATGTAGGCGTCCATCACCTGCTCGACGGTCGATTCCTCGGGCATGTTGATGGTCTTCGAGATGGCGCCTGAGATGAACGGCTGCACCGCCGCCATCATCTTCACGTGGCCCAGGTAATGGATTGAGCGCGAGCCGTTCTGCGGCCGGAACGAGCAGTCAAACACAGTCAGGTGTTCGGGCTTGAGGTGCGGCGCGCCTTCGATGGTCCCGGTGGCGTCGATGTGGGCGACAATCGCCTCCATCTGATCCGGCTTGTAACCGAGCCGGATCAGGGCTTGCGGGACGGTGTTGTTGACAATCTTGATGACGCCGCCGCCCACCAGGCGTTTGTATTTCACCAGCGCCAGTTCAGGCTCGATGCCGGTGGTGTCGCAATCCATCATGAAACCGATGGTGCCGGTGGGGGCGATGACGGTGGTCTGGGCGTTGCGGTAGCCCGAGCGGCGGCCGAGTTCGAGCGCCTGCTGCCAGACAAGGTGGGCGGCTTCGAGAACCTGCGGCGGAACCAGTTTCGAATCCACCCGGTTCACCTGTTCGCCGTGCATCCGGATGACGTTCAGGAACGAATCCTCGTTGACGGCATAGCCGGGGCAGGGACCGGTGCATTCGGCCGTGCGGGCCGATGTCAGGTAGGCCTGGCCGCACATGATGGCGGTGATGGCGCCGGCCCAGGCGCGGCCGTGGTCAGAGTCATAGGCGACGCCCATCGACATCAGCAACGCGCCGAGGTTGGCGAAGCCGAGGCCCAGGGGGCGGAAGTCATGCGAGTTTTTGGCGATCTTTTCGGTGGGGTAGCTGGCCGAATCCACCAGGATCTCCTGGGCCAGGATGACGGTGTCGACGGCATGGCGGAAGGCTTCGACATCGAAGCTGCCGTCGGTGCGGACAAACTTCATCAGGTTGAGCGACGCCAGGTTGCAGGCCGAATCGTCCAGGAACATGTACTCGGAGCAGGGATTGGAGGCATTGATGCGGGCCGTCGCCTTCGAGGTGTGCCACTTGTTGACGGTGGAATCAAACTGCATGCCCGGGTCGCCGCATTGCCAGGTGGCTTCCGAGATCGACCGCATCAGGTCGCGGGCGCGGTACTTCTTCACCGGGCGCTGATCGACGATCGACTTCGTCCACCAGTCGGTATCGTCAACCACGGCCTGCATGAACTCGTCCGAGGCGCGCACGGAATTGTTGGCGTTCTGGAAGAAGATGGACGCGTAGGCTTCGCCGTCAAGCGAGTTGTCGTAGCCGTTGTCGATCAGAACGTGGGCCTTGCGCTCTTCTTTCGCTTTGCACCAGATGAACTGTTCGACGTCTGGGTGGTCGGCGTTGAGGATCACCATCTTTGCGGCGCGGCGCGTTTTGCCGCCGCTCTTGATGACGCCGGCGAAGGCGTCGAAGCCTTTCATGAACGACAGCGGCCCGGAGGCGCGGCCACCGCCCCAGAGCAGGGCGTTTTCCTCACGCAGGTTCGACAGGTTGGTGCCGGTGCCTGACCCCCATTTGAAGAGCATGCCCTCGGTTTTGGCGAGGTCGAGGATGGATTCCAGCGAATCCTGGACGGAGTTGATGAAGCAGGCTGAGCACTGGGGCTTGTGGACGGATTTGTCGAGTTTCTTGATGGACTCCGAGGTTTCGTCGTAATACCAGCCGTAGCCGCGGTTCTCTTCCTTCACGCCGACGTTGAACCAGACGGGCGAGTTGAAGCAGGCCTTCTGGGTGAGCATGAGGTGGGCGAGTTCGTCGCGGAAGCCGTCGGCGTCCTCTCGGGAGCGGAAGTAGCGGCCCTCGAAGCCCCATTCGGTGATGGAATCGACAACGCGGTGGACAAGTTGGGCCACCGAGCGTTCACGATCGGGCGTGCCCATGCGGCCGTGGAAGTACTTCGAGGCCACGATGTTGGTGGCGGTCTGGGACCAGTCTGCCGGGACGTCGATGTCGCGCTGCTCGAAGATCATGACGCCTTTGCTGTCGGTGATAGAGGCGGTGCGCTGCTCCCAGGTCACCTCGTCGTAGGGGGTACGGCTGGGTTCGAGGCGGGCGGTGAAGTAGCGGGGAAACGAGAGGCCCGTCCGCTCCGCGGTCTTCAGATTGCGCCTGACGTGGCTGAAGCTCGCCGTGACATCTACGCTCAATTGACCCATTTGGGTGAACCTCCCAGCATTATTATGTTCCCAGTCTGACCGGACGGTCTGACGCCCCGGTACGGTCCCCAAACGGCAATGAGGAATCCGGGGGGCACTGGTAACAGTACCCCAATATGTTGTGGATGGTCAATCCCAAAATCGATAGCTTGTGGCTAACTGGTTGATCTGAAGGGAAAAGTAGGTACGACTGTTTCAACGGGATGACAACCGGCGTGCGAGTGGGCATGGGACGGCCTTCCGGCAATCGGCGGGGGAGGATAACGATAGCATGGCAAAGATCGAGCGCCGTGTCACGAAAGATGTTCTAACCCCTTGTATTCAGGCGCGATATTGTATTTGCGGCGCAGCAGGCTAGACGGCGAGCAGATCGGGGTGTGCGCCGAAGGCGGTTTCCCACCACTGGGCGAGGAGGTCGAGGGTGGATTCGTCGGGCAGCGGGGGTTGGACCTTGGCGCCGAGGGCGAGGGAGAGCCGGTTGGGGTCTCTGATATCGCCGGGCGTGAGGCGGGCGTAGGCGCCGGGCAGGGGATAGCCGGTGGTGACCATGCGGCATCCCATGGCGCGCTGGAGCGTGAGCCAGTTGTCGAGGCCCTGGATGCCGAGCCATTCGTTGTCGGAGTCCAATGAAGATGTATCGGGGTAAAAGATGACGTCGAGGCGGCCGGGCAGGGGGAATGCGATCCACTCGGCGCCGGGGATCTTCAGGAAGTCATCAAAATTGGTGATGTGGGGCAGGGAGACGACGCCGATGCGGGG
>JACZJQ010000339.1 GCA_014860455.1 Bryobacteraceae bacterium
TATGTGTGCCGGGATTTCGCGTGTCTGGCGCCGGTGACGACGCCGGACGAATTGGCGAAGTTGCTAAACTAAGGGACGTCAGAAGCTCCGGGCGCGACGCCTGGGGCGAGCGTTTAAATCGTTCATTCAGAGGAGCTTTCATGTCAAGACAGACCACATTCAAGGGCGGGCCGCTGGAGTTGTCCGGACCCGGGTTGAAGGCCGGCGACGCGGCGCCTGAATTCCAGGCCGTCGATAAGGGGTTGCAGCCTGTGACGCTCGAGTCGACGGGCAAGAAGGTGCGGGTGTTCAGCGTTGTGCCGTCTCTGGACACGCCGGTGTGCGACGCCCAGACCAAGCGTTTCAACGACGAGGCGGCCAAGAGCACGAACATCGATTTCTACACGGTGAGCGTGGATCTGCCGTTCGCGCAGAACCGCTGGTGCACCAGTTTCGGCGTCGACAACGTGAAGATGATCTCGGATCACAAGTTCGCCAGCTTCGGCGAGAACTACGGGACGTTGATCAAGGACTGGCGGATCGAGTCGCGGGCGCTTTTCGTGGTAGATCAGAACAACGTGATCCAGTATGCGGAGTATGTTCCGGAGGTGGCCGAGCATCCCGACTACGATTCAGCCCTGGCGAAGGCGCGAGAGTTGGCGGGTTAGAGGCAGTTCTGCGGGGGGAACCCGCTCCCTGCGGTCGCGGTCTCGGCGCGGCCTCGGGGCCGGTCAGCCGGAAATTCTGCGATAGGCGCGATTGAAATAAACCAAGGGGCGGCCCTCACGCGAGGCCGCCCTTTTCACTTCTCCGATGAATAGTGTGTGGTCGCCGGCGTTGACGCGATCGACGATGGCGCAGTCGAAATCGGCCAGGGTGCCTGGGATGAGGGGAGCGCCGGTGGAGCCGGGGGTCCAGGCGAGGCCGGAGAAGCGGTCTTCGCCGGGCCGGGCAAAGCGCATCGAGAGATCTTCCTGTTCGTCTCCAAGTACATGAATCGAATAGGAGTTAGCGACGGCGAAGTGGCGGTAGGAGGTCGAGCGGTGGTCGATGGAGACCAGCACCAAGTGGGGATGCCAACTGACGATGGTGAAAGAACTGACGGTGAGCCCGTGGGGTTGATGGTCCGTGCCCATCACTGTGGCGACTGAGACACCAGTGGCCCACCGGGCACACGCATGTCTGAAACTCTCCTGATCCACTGCTGTCTCCGCTTGATTTTGGGGAAATGGTCCTGACGTCCCGGCTTGACAAGCCGAAAAACCTAATCATATCATGAGTTTTGCGAACGTACCGGAGCCCGGCGGGCGACCCGGTAACTCCCAGGGAGGCAGACTTGATCAAGCTCGACATCGTCAACGAGGTCGTTAACCGGACCGGCATCACCAAAACCAAGGCTGAAATGGCTGTGGAAACCGTCTTCGAGTCCATGAAGCGCGCCTTGGCCCAGAGCGAGCGGATCGAGTTGCGCGGCTTCGGCATCTTCACGGTCCGCCCGCGCAAGACCGGCATCGGCCGCAACCCGCGCACAGGCGATGAAGTTGCCATCCCGCCCGGCAAGGCGGTCCGCTTCAAGCCGGGCAAAGAGTTGCAGGCGCTCGACTAACGCCGCCGGAGCCGACTCCCACGTCCACCGTCAAGCGTTTACCTCTGCACATCCTGCTGTTCGCCGCCACCTTTGTGACAGCGACAGCTCTGGGTTCACGCCTGCAAACCAATTTCGACCAGAACCTGCCCGCCTTCGACCTGGATCGCGACTGGGCGGTGTTCTACGACATCTGGCGAACGCCGCGGCTGCTGATCCAAGGGCTGCCGTACTCAATCAGCCTGTTGGGCATCCTGCTGGCGCATGAATTCGGCCACTACTTCGCTTGCACTTGGCATGGAGTGCGCGCCAGCCTGCCGTACTTCCTGCCCGCGCCGACCTTCATCGGGACCTTTGGCGCGTTTATCCGCTTCCGTTCGGCGATCGCCGGGCGCCGGGAGTTGTTCGACATCGGTATTGCCGGGCCGCTGGCCGGATTCGTCTTCGTGCTGCCGGCGCTGGGCATCGGGCTGGCGTTGTCGCGCGTGGTGCCGGGCATCGGCAACATGGGCGAGATCAGCTTCGGCACGCCGCTGCTGATGAGGTGGGCTGAAGCCTATGTGTTTCCAGGCGTCGATCCGGTGGACATCAGCCTCCACCCGGTGGCACGCGCGGCGTGGGTTGGATTGCTGGCGACAGCGCTCAACCTGCTGCCGGTGGGGCAGCTCGATGGGGGGCACCTGATCTATGCCGTGGCCGGGGAGTGGCACTCCAAGGTGGCGCTGGCGGCGATCCTGTTGATGGTCCCGCTGGGCTTTCTTTACTGGCCGTGGTGGTTCTGGGCTGTTGTGCTGTTCTTCGTCGGCAGGAAGCACTTCCATGTCTTCGGCCGGTCCGGGCTGGGCAAAGGGCGGCTGGCGCTTTTTGCGTTGACGGCCGTCATTTTCGCCATTTCGTTCATAGCCGCTCCCGTTCAGTACAATAGCCCTCAGAGCATCCTTGGCCAATGAAGATCTCGGCCACCATCATCACCTACAACGAAGAGTTGAACCTACCCAGGGCGATCGAGAGCCTGCGCTGCTGCGACGAGATTGTGGTGGTGGATTCGGGTTCGACTGACCGGACGGTGGAGATCGCCTTGCGATATGGCGCGCGGGTGCTGGAGGCCAACTGGCGCGGGTATTCGGGCCAGAAGAACTACGCATCGAGCCAAGCCACGCACGATTGGGTATTGTCGCTTGACGCCGATGAAGCGCTGAGCGAAGACCTGGAAGGCGAGATCTGGAGCCTCAAGAAGAACGGCTCGGAGTGCGACGCCTACACGTTCCCGCGGCTGGCGCAGTATCTGGGGCGGTGGATTCTGCATTCGGGCTGGTATCCGGACCGCAAGATCCGCCTGTTTGACAGGCGCAAGGCGCACTGGGAGGGCGATTACGTCCACGAGAGCGTGGTCTGCAAGGGGAAGATCGGCCACCTGCAGGGTAATCTGCTTCACTACACCTGCGGGTCGTTGTCCGAGCACCTGAAGACGATGGACCGCTACACGACGCTGGCGGCCGAAGAAATTGTGGCGCGCAAGAAGCCGGTCGGATTCCGGCAACTGCTGTTCGATCCGCCGTGGACGTTTTTTAAGTCGTATCTCTTCCAGCGGGGATTCCAGGACGGCATCGAAGGGCTGGCCATCGCCTACATGGCGGCGATCTACACGTTCGTCAAATACGCCAAGGCACGGTTCATGAGCTGATGAGGATTCTCCACGTCGACACAGGCCGGGAGTTGCGTGGCGGGCAGAGGCAGGTGCTGCTGCTGATGCGGGCGCTGCGCGAACAGGGTGCTGAACAGACGCTGCTTGCGCGCGGCGGCGGGCCGCTGCTTGAGTCGGCCAAGGCCGAAGGGTTCGATGCGCGGCCTGTCTCGCTGGCGTCGGTGTTTGGGCAATCGGGCCGAGAGGCGGTGGTTCACTGTCACGATGGACGGTCGCACACGCTGGCGGCGATCGGTTCGCGACGGCCCTTTGTCGTTTCGCGAAGGGTGGCGTTTGCGGTGGGCCGGGGATGGCCTGACCGGTGGAAGTATTCGCGGGCGGCGGCGTATCTGGCGGTATCGGAATACGCGGCGGCGCAGTTGATCGCGGCCGGGGTGGGAAAGTCGAAGATCCACATCGTCCGCGACGCCATCGTCCCACCGGCAGTGGTGAGCGATTACACGGGTGGAGTGGCCGCACTGGATATGGACGATCCGTTGAAGGGCGGGGAACTGCTGCGTTCAATCCGCACGCCGGTGAATCTGACGACCGACCTTGAAGCCGGGTTGCGGACGGCGAGTGTCTTCCTTTATCTGAGCCGGATGGAGGGACTTGGGTCGGCCGCGTTGCTGGCGATGGCGTATGGGGTGCCGGTGGTGGCGAGCCGGGTGGGCGGGCTGCCTGAAGTGGTCCGGCACGGCGAGCACGGATTCTGCGTTGGAAATGGGACGGAGGAGATCGACGAGGCGCTGCGCAGCCTGCTGGACGATCCGGAACGGGCGCGGGCAATGGGAATGCGGGCGCGGGCATGGGTGAATGAACAGTGCCACGCGGAGCGCATCGTCCGTCGTACCCTGGAGATCTACCGCGAGACTGCCCGATGAGCGACATCCTCACACAGCCGCTGGGTTGGAACTGGCTCGCCGCCGCCTTTGGGCTGTTGTTCGGCAGTTTCCTGAACGTCTGCATATCGAGGCTGCCGGACGACTACTCGGTGGTGGTTCCGCGGTCGCACTGCCCGCACTGCGGCAACTGGATTGCGTGGTACGACAACGTACCGCTGCTCAGTTTCATTCTTCTGGGCGGGCGGTGCAGGGTGTGCAAGGCGGCGATTTCGTGGCGGTATCCGGCGGTGGAGGCGCTGACCGGGTTGCTGTTCTACCTGGCGGTGACGGCGCATGGACCGACGTGGGCGGGGCTGAAGTGGTCGATCTTCGGCGCCTGGATGGTGGCGCTGATCTTCACTGACATCGAGACGCGGATACTGCCTGATGAGTTCACCAAGTCGGGCTGGGTGCTGGGGATCCTGCTGTCGCCGGCCGCTCCGATTCCGCCCGGCATGCTAGCCCTGTTTCTGAGCGGCGAAACGGCGGGGCTGATCTCTCTGGCCGACTCGATTCTGGCTTCTGTAGTGCTGCCGGCGGGGCTGTGGCTAATGGCTATGGTGTATCAGAAGATTCGAGGGGTGGAAGGCCTGGGCTACGGCGACATCAAGATGCTGGGCTTCATGGGCGCGTTTCTGGGTTTTGAGCAGGCCCTGCTGACGCTGATGCTGGGGTCGTTGATCGGGGCGGTGCTGGGGCTGGCTTGGATCAAGTTGAGCCATCAGGATGCGGCGACATACGAACTGCCGTTCGGGTCGTTTTTGGGGGTCGCCGGGCTGATCGTAGCCTTCGTCCTGCCTATTGCGCTGCGGTAGGGGGAGGGGGAGGGGGTTGCCGGGCACGGAAAAAAATTGAGGCGGACCGTCGGAGGTCAGTCCGCCTCGTGAGCGGCGTTGGGGCGCCGCAAGGGAAGGAGTCGATGAGAGAGCAACCTGCTTCTCTCGCTGCGTCTACGGAGGAACCCCGCGGTCATTGTTTGGTCAATCACCGCGAGACCGTATAAAGATCGCTGGTCCGGCCCTGACGCTTGTCCCCCCTGCCGGGAACAAGCGCCAGAAGCCGTCCATCACCGGTTGCCGGCATCCCGCTCCCGCGCCATTTCTGTGGGGCGCGCCTCAGTCTGCAACCGGAAGACCGAAACGGATTGGGCAGCTTGCCGTCCCACGAGTCGCACCGGACCGCGAGCCGCCCAACCGTGCCGGCTACCTCTGTGCCGTCATTTTGACCTTCGGCATGGAGAGATAACCGACAAGTGTGTCCTTGCGGACTTCATTGATCACGAGCTCATAAGGAACCCGCGACTTCGATGTGACATAGAACTGGACAGGTTCGTTGACTGTCTTGTCCTTCTTCTCAATGCGCTTGTCGTCGGCGACGACTTCGACGGTGAAGCGGTTGCGGCGGACGTCGGTCTTCTTCACCTGCATGATGATGTCGCCGATACGCTGCTGCTTCTGCTTCTTGTTGAGGGTGAATTCGTAGTAGTCGCGCTGGCCGAGTTCCTTCAGCGCCGTCAGTTCGCGCGAGTTGGTGGCGATGAGGCCGCTCATCACGCCCAGGTCGCCTGTGGTGCGGCGCAGGTCGCCGATGGTCCTCTCGAGGTCGGACTTGGTGGCGGCGACGTCGGTACGGACCGTGGAGACCTCAGTGGTGACGTCGGTCAGCTTGGCTGAGAGAGCCGTGCTGGCCTGCTCGGTGCTGGCCTTGATCTCGTTGATTTCGGTGGCCAATTGCTGGGCCTGCTGGGTCTGCTCTTCCTGGCGCTTGGCGAGACGGGCGGTGATCTGGTTGGTCTGTCTGCGCAGGGCGGCGCGGGCGGCGGCAACGGTCTCGGCGCTCTTCTTGGCCGAGGAGTCCATCTCGCCCTTGAGGGCCTGGAGGGTCTCCAGCATTTCCCGGTCGGACTGAACCGCCGACTCGCGAAGCGAAGCCACTTCGCGGCCCATCTGCTTGAGCTCCAGTTGCTGACTGACGAGGTTGGAGTGCTGCCATGCGGAGAAGCCGCCGACGACCACAAGACCCACGGCGAGAACAACACCCAGCCAAGGGACGCTGCGTTTTTCAGTGGTGTTCGACTCGGTTGTTGGATTCATTGGATTGGTATCCTCACCCATTCGGCCAGCACGGTTAGGGCCAAACAGGATGATGTTGTGTTTTCAGTGGATTAGCGATTTCGTCTCAGGCAGTTCGCCCGTCATACGGAAAATTCTACCGAGGGCATCCGCGTGATTGCCGGAAGATCTTGCCGAATGCGAAGAAAAGACAAGAATTTCCGGGCGCTGGCGGCACTAGTCATGGTGAGATGGTGAACTCTGCCCCTGCGCACGTGCCCGCACTCGATGCCGAGGCCATCGCGGCCCCGCAAGCCGATGACAACAGAGTCTTTGCGAGTTTTCTCAACCTATTCAGAACGGTTCCACTGGCGGCTGTTTTCGCCGATTCTTCGCCTGTTTCGGCGCGATCTAATGGGATGGAATGGCTAAATCTGCCGCCGGAGCCGTTTCTGGATTACGCCCGGACGCGGCCGCGGCTGCCGTTTGACGGGGTACCTTCGAATCCGGATAGCCATGGAGACCAGACCACGTTTCTGCTTGCGCAGAGCCACCGGGCGTGGGTAACGCTGGACTTGATCGCCCGGCATCTGGGTCCGCAACCGGGCCAGACGGTGCTGGATCTGGGTTCTTATCCGTTTGCGCTGAGCATCGCCCTGAATGAGTACCTGCAACGGAACTGCCGCGTGATCGCCACGGTGAACCAGGAGATCGGCGAGACGGCGAGGCGGGAACTGTTGGACCGGCGGGTGGAGACGATCCCGGCGAATCTGGATCCGCTGGTCAAAGTGGCGGACCCGTTGCCGGGGATGTCCGATGGTTTGCCGCTGCCGGACGGATCGGCCGATTTCGCGATCATGGCGCATGTGATCGAGCACCTTTATCATCCGCTCGACATCCTGCGCGAGACGCGGAGGGTGTTGAAGCCGGGCGGGCGGTTTGTGATCACAACCGACAACAGCTTCATGCTGGGCGGGCTTCTAAACTACCTCGAAGGCGGGCGGTTTCTGCACGAGCCGGTGGAAGGCACCGCGGCGATGGTGTTCCATGAGTGGCGGGGCCATGTCCGCTTCTATTCGAGGCAGGACCTGGAAACGCTGCTCGATGCGGCTGGCTTCGATGTCGTCGAGGTCCGGCACGAGGAGGTGTTGTACAATTCGTTTCCCGAGGAGCAGTTCGTCAGGCCGAACAACTGGTTGCCGAAGTGGCGGGCGGATCTGTTGCGGGCGCTGCCTCAGTTGCGAAACGAAATCATGGTCGTCGGGCAGGCGCGTCCAATGCCGAGAGCGGTCTCGGTTGGGGTGCCGGCGGGGGCGCTGGAGCGCGATTTTGAAGCCGCGAAGAAGCGGCTGGCGGCAGGCGCGCTGGATGGGTCGAAGGCCGATTGGGTGGATTTCGCCTGGGGGGCGCGGATGCTGTGGGGGCGGTGGCCGACGCCGGGCGAGGCGCTGAAGTTCGAGCGCGAGGGTCAATCGGGCGGGTTGGACCGGCTGGCGCGGACGATGTTGGAGTCGCCGGCGTTCAGGGCGCGGCTGACGGAGCTGGAGGTGGAGCGGCCGGCACACGATTGCCTGGTGATGAGCGAGACCGCGGACAAGTTGAGGATCTGGTTCAGCGTGAGGGACACGTTTGTGGGGTTCCCGGTGGCGGTGGGGGTGTTTGAGCGGGAGTTGCAGCCGGTGTTCGAGCAGTTTGCCAAGCCTGGGGCGGTGTGCCTGGACATCGGCGCGAATCTTGGTTACTACACGGTGAAGATGGCTTCGCTGGGGGCGACGGTATACGCCTTCGAGCCGGACCCATTCAATTTCCACCTGCTGGAGAAGAACGTCGGGGAGAACGGCTTGGAGGTGCGGGTGACGCTGAACTGGGCGGCTTGCGGCAGCGCGGCAGGCCAGGTATCGATTGCGCGGGAGCCGGGCACGGCGAATTATGGAGCGGTGCATGTCGCAGGCGCGGGCGAGCAGGCGTCGGCGGAGGTGGAGTTGGTGCGGGTGGATGTGCGGGTACCGCAGGATGTGAAGGTGGATTTCATCAAGATCGACGTCGAGGGGTTCGAGCCAGAGGCGCTGGAAGGGGCGCGGGCGATCCTGGAGCGGGACCGCCCGGCGGTTCTGTGCGAATTCAACACCTACGCTCTGGAAGGGTATGCCAAAGACGCGCCGGCGCGGTTGCTGGCGCTGATGAGTTCGTTTGGCTACACGGCGTATGAAGCCGGAGCGTTTGCCCGCGGCGAGCGGAAGGAGTTCGTCTGGTCGGGCGAGGGCGGGGTGTTCACGAACCTCGTTTTCCTGGCCGGCTGACTATTCCTCGCGCAGGCGGCCGTCGCGCATGGTGACGGTGCGGTGGCCGTAGGCGGCGGCCTCGGGATTGTGCGTGATCATGAGGATTGTCTGGCCGAGCTTCTCGTTGAGGTCGCGCAGGATGGAGAGGACGCGGTCGGAGTTCTCTGTATCGAGGTTGCCGGTGGGCTCGTCGGCCAGCAGGATGGCGGGCTGGTTGACCAGGGAGCGGGCGATGGCGACGCGCTGCTGTTCGCCGCCGGAAAGCGCGCGCGGCTTGTGGTGGAGGCGGTGCTGGATGCCGAGCAGTTTGAGCAGATCGGTGAACTGGTCGTTGAGCGGCTGACCGTTGCCGCCGTTGAAGTGGCGGGCCATGAGGATGTTGTCCATGGCGGTGAGCGTGGGCAGCAGGTTGTATTTCTGGAAGATGAAGCCGACTTTGCCGCGGCGCAGGCGTGTGCGTTCGAGGTCGGTCAGGTTGGCCATGTCCTGGCCGTCGATGACGACGGTGCCGGAGGAGGGCGAGGTGAGACCGCCGACGATGTGGAACAGAGTGGATTTGCCTGATCCCGACGGTCCGACGACCGAAAGGAACTCGCCGCGGCCGACAGTGAGATCCACGCCTCGCAGCGCGGGCACTTCAACGTCGCCGACGCGGTAGATCTTTTTCAGACCGCTGATCTCGATGATCGGGTTATTCATAAGCCAGCGCCTCGATCGCATCCTGGCGGGCGGCTCGCAATCCCGGCCAGGTGGCGCCGAGCAGGGAAGCGAAGATGGCGATGGCGGCGACGATGGGCCACCAGTCGTAGACGATCACCGATTGCAGAGAAGCCTTCACCAGAGTATTGATTGCCGCGTTGGCAGCGTAGCTTAAGCCGATGCCGGCGGCCCAGCCGACCAGCGCCAGCACCAGCGTCTCGCGCAGCAGGATGTTGACGATATCGGCGGGCGAGGCGCCGAGCGCCTTGAGGATGCCGATTTCGCGGGTGCGTTCGAGCACGGTCGTATACATGGTGAGCCAGACCACCAGGAATCCGATGACGATGGACAGTCCGATGATGACGTAAATGAACGCCTTCAAGCCGGGCACGTTGTCGATGGAGAACATGGAGACGAACTCCTCGACAGAGTAAATGGAGTAGCCTTCGAGGCCGGGGGTGTTCTTCAGCTCCGTGATGACGGCGGGCGTGGCCTTGGAGTCGTCGAGTTTGAGCAGCACCTGGCTGATCTTGCCGGAGTTGCTGGTGCATTCCTGAAGTGTCGCGAGCGGGGCGATGATGCGGGCGAGTTTGCCGGCCTCGACGATGCCGGTGACGCGCCAGTCGGTGTTGAGGAAGCGGACGGTATCGCCGACATCCTTCTTATTCTGCTCGGCGTAGTATTCGTCGATGACTACATCGAACTTGTCCTTGAACCGGCCGCCTTCGAGGAAACGGATGCCGCTCATGGCGACGAAGTCGTCGAACTCAACGCCGGTGACGGTGCTGATGCCGCCAATGGGCTGGACGAGGGTGCCGGCGGCCCTGACGACGTGGGGCTGCTTGATGAAGAACGCTTCGATCATCTTCTCGGGCATGTTGGCGCCGCCGAGGGAGATGGCGCTGGCGGCGGGCGGTTTGACGAAGATGTCGGCGCCGGCGCCGCGGGCGCGATTCTGGGAGTCCTGCAACATGCCGCGGCTCAGGCCGACGACGGCGAGGATCATGGTGACCTGAAAGCCGATGGACAGCGCGCTGAGTGCGGTGCGCAGCCGCCGGTGCTTCAGGTTTTCAATAACAAGGCGGTTGATCACTTCTTAGACAGTTCCCTTTTTCAGCTCTAATTCTATTGTTGCGCAGACTCAGCTGTCCGACGAACCGGCCTGAGCGGTTTCGTTGACAAGATGGATGGCGGTCTCCATGAGGTGGAGCAGCATGGGGGCGGCGCAGCCCGAATCGGGGTGCATGTGGAGGTGGTAGCAAGCTTCCACCTGCAGGATGTCATGGAGCAGTTCGTGGGCCGGCGAGGATGATTGGTGGGCGAAGATGGCGGCATCGAGCGAATCGGCCGCCAGCGAGCGGGCGGCTAGGGCGGCGACGCCGGAGACGAAGCCGTCGATAGCGACGGGCAGACGCTTGCCGGCGGCGCCGATGAGGAATCCGGTCATGGCGGAGATATCCCAGCCGCCGAGACAGCGCAGGGCGCCGAAGGGGTTGACGCAGTCGGCGGAATGACGTCCGACGGCGGTGCGGACGGCGGCGACCATGCGGTGGTGGGCGCTTTCGGGCTGATCCTCGGTTCTTGGACAGGTTTCGGAGGCTTCGTGTCCGGTGAGGGCGGTGAGCAGGGCGGCGGCGGCGGTCATCGCGCCGTCGCCGATGTGGGCCAGTCCAACGCAGTCGAAGCGTTTTGACGCATCCCAGGCCATATTCAGTCCGGCGAGCAGGGCGGCGTTGGTGTCCTCAACCATCAACGCGGGCAGGCGGGTGATGTTGGACGCGGCCGCGCCGGCGTGGATGCGTTCGAGGCCGGGCAGGGGGGCTCCGGCGAGTCCGCAATCGATCAGGATGGGCTCGATCTGATATCTGCGGCAGAGAGACGAGACCGGGTCGCCGCCACGCAGGACCAGTTGAACGCGCTTCCGGCCGGAGTTGACCGCTCCATGGGAGATGCCTTCCTCGATCACGCCGTGGTCGCCGCAGAAGATGTAGAGGCCTTTGCGCTGCGCCGAGGGTGATTCGGTTCCCTGGACGATGCCACAGTGCAGGTACAGATCCTCGATGCGGCCCAGTGCGGCGGGGGCTTTGTCGAGCGAGTCGAGGCGGCGGGTGAGTGCGCCGGCGACATGGGGGTCGAGCAACGGGTGGACGGTTTCCAGCGCCGCTTTCACTTCATTCGAGATCATTTTCCTTGCAACTCCAGGGGACTCGCGAGCAGGGCCGCGTCAGCGGATTCTCTTGGGGATGCCGAAGACCATCCAGTACAGGCGCGAGGCCTTTTCGGCGGCCTTGCGGTTGATCAGGCCGGCGACGCGGCGCATCTGGCGGGACTCGGCGCAATCGACGGGGAAGCCGAAGTCGACGTCGCTGGTCACCACCACAAGCTCCGCTCCGCAACGGGGCGCAAGGTCGAGGAAACGTTCGGCTTCCTGTTCCGGATCGCGGGTGCCGGTCATCACCAGGTTCGAGACCCAGACGGTGAGATCGTCGACAACGATAGCGTCGAACACCTCCGCCCGGTCCTCGATCACTTTGACGATGTCGAGCGGTTCCTCATAGGTGACAAAGCTCGATCCGCGCTCCTCGCGCGCCGTGGCGATCTTGCCGGCGTTCTCTTCGTCGTCCTCCGGACGCATGGTGCCGATAAAGGCCAGCCTGGGCCCATGGGCGCTGGCAATCGCCTGCGCATAGCGGCTCTTTCCGCTTCTGCGCCCTCCTCCAACAACGACTAAAGCCATAGACTTTTCCGCCTGCTTCTCAATAGTGCAATAAAGAATGGTCCGCCGACCAGTGCCGTGACGACGCTGACCGGGATTTCCACCGACATCAGGGTCCGGGCGGCGGTGTCGCAGAGGACCAGGAACGCCGCTCCGGCCAGGAATGAGGCCGGCATGAGGAGCCGGTGGTCGGCGCCGGTTTTCAGCCGTAGGGCATGCGGGACGATGAGCCCGACGAATCCGATGGGGCCGGTAATAGATGTGACGGTGGCCGTCAGAACGCTGCCGGCGACGTAGCCGAGAATCATCAACCGGCGTGGGGATGCGCCGCGGGCCGAGGCCCACTCCTCGCCGACGGCCATCAGGTTCCATTCGCGCGCCTTCCAGCAGATGACGGCCGAGACGGGCAGGATGACCGCCGCCACCATTGCCAGCACCGTGGCCGGCAGAGGCTCGATGCCGCCCATCAGCCAGTGGACGATGGCAAACGACTGGCCGACCGAGGCCAGGTTGTGCAGCACCATGATGATGGACATGACGATGGAATTGATGGTCACCCCTGCCAGAAGCAACGTGAACGACGACATGCGGCGGCCTTCGGCGGCGACGCCGGCGACCAGGGCCAGGGTGAGCATGGCGCCGATGAGCGCCGAAACCCAGACGGCCGGGACGCCGGCGACCGAACTCCAGCGGAAACTGATGGCGAGAACCGCGCCGAGCGAGGCTCCGGAGGACACGCCAAGGGTGTAAGGGGTGGCCAGGGCGTCGCGCAGCAGGGCCTGGAAGAGTGCGCCGGAGATCGCCAACGCGCCGCCTGCGAGGGCGGCAAGGATGGTGCGGGGCCAGCGGACGCCGTAGAAGATCTGGGCATCAGGCCACTGGCCGGCGAGGGCGGCGGGCAGGCTGATGCGGGTGGAGCCGACCAGCGGGGCAAGGACGAGCACGGCGGCCAGGATGACGCCGCTGACGCCGAGCGTGACGGCCAGACGGCGGGCGAGCCCTGCGCCGTTGGCCTGTGTCGCGGATGGCTCATTCGCCATATGCGATCCAGCCTTTTCCGGAGGAGCGGGGGAGCCATTCGGCATCGACGGCGAAGATGCGGCGGATTGAGGCGGGCGAGAGGGCGTCGCTGGGCGAGGCGTCGGCTTCGACGCGGCCGGCTTTTAGGGCGATGACGCGGTCAGAGAATGCGGCGGCCAGGTTCAGGTCGTGAGTGACCGAGACGACCAGCAGACCCTCGTTGGCGAGGCGGCGGAGGAGTTTGTAGATGGATAGCTGGTGTTCGAGGTCGAGGAATGTGGTGGGTTCGTCGAGCAGCAGGACTTCCGGCTGTTGGGCCAGGGCCGAGGCCAGCACGACGCGCTGGCGCTCGCCGCCGCTCAAAGAGCGGAAGTCGCGGTGGGCGAAGGCTGCGACATCGGTGAGGTCCATGGCGCGGCGGGCGGCGGCGATGTCGTCGGGCGATTCGAAGAGTCCGCCGGCGTAAGGGGTGCGGCCCATGAAGACGACCTGTTCGGCGGTGAAGGGGAATTCGAGGCGCAGGCTCTGCGGGACGAAGCTGACCGAGCGGGCGAAGGGGGCGCGTTTCCAGGCGCTCACCTCGCGGCCGCGGAACAGACAACTGCCCTCGTAGGGCTGGCGAAGTCCGGCCATGATGCCGAGAAGGGTGGATTTGCCGGCGCCGTTGGGGCCGGTGAGTGCGACCAGACTCCCCAGCGACATTTCGAGCGAGACCGACGAAAGGACTCGCGAGGAGCCGTAGCTGAAGCCTGTGCCGCTGAGGGCGTACAGCGGCGTCATCGCTTGCCTTTCGGCAATGCGCCTGGATGGAGGAAATCGAGAAACTCGCGGGCGGCTTCGGCCATTCGGGGTCCGGGGACGACGAAGTGGGAGTTTGTGACGGCATGGACGCGGCCCGTGCGGACGGCCTTGAGGCGGCCATAGGCGCGCCAGAGGGCGAGTTCCTCGCGGCGGCGATTTTCGTCTGAGCCGGTGGCATGGGCGTAGTCGCCCATATCGATGATGACGTCGGGGTCGGCGGCGAGGATCTGTTCGAGGCTGACCTTGGGGTATTGGATGGGGGACGCGGCGAGGATGTTGACGCCGCCGGCGAGTCGCAGCAGTTCGTCGAGGAAAGTGCCGGGTCCGGCTCCAACCATACTTTGAAGGGTACCTGGAGCGCGGCCGACAAGGAAGAGGACGGATGTCCTGCTTTTGCGGGCGGCGGCGGAGCGGACCGCGTCGAGGTCGCGGCGGATCGCGCCGGCCAGGCGACGGGCGGAGGGTTCAGAGCCGGTCAACTGGCCGATGCGGGCGATGGAGGCGAGGACGGACTGGTTGTTATCCATGTCCAACTCGTCCGCCTTGAGGCCGAGGGCGCGCAGGCGGGTGGTGACGCCGACGGGGTTCTTAATGACCAGGACGAGAGTTGGCTTGAGTTGCAGGATGCGTTCGTAGTCGGGTTCGAGGAAGGTGCCGACTTTGGGTTTCGAGAGCGCATCCTTGGGGAAGGTGCAGAATGTTGTGACGCCGACGACCTGCGGGCCGAGGCCGAGGGCGTAAAGGGTTTCAGTGATCGACGGCGAGGTGGAGACGATCCGGGCAGGCGTCTGCGCCTGCAAGTGGGGCGCGGACAGGACGACAGCCAGGAGGGCGATCAGTCGTCGCAAAAGAGCTCCCGTGCGGCGTCGACGAAGCGCTGGTTTTCCTCGCGCGTGCGGACGGCGAAGCGGACGGCATCGCCCGAGACGCCGGGCAGGCCGGTGCAGTTGCGGAGGATGATTTTGCGTCCGAGGAACCAGTCGCAGATTTCGGCCGCCGGGCGATCGGTCTGGGCGAACAGGAAGTTGGCGGCGCCGGGGGCGAAGCAAAGGCCGTTGATGGAATCAAATTGTTCCAGCAGCCAGGAGCGCTCCTCTTCGATGAGCGAGCGGGTGCGGGTGGCGTGGGCCGAGTCGGAGAGCGCGGCACGGGCGGCGGCGGCGGCCAAGGCGTTCACTTGCCAGGGTTCGCGGCGTCCGCGGAGTTTGGCCATCCAGTCGCCGGAGCCGACCAGTGCGCCGATGCGGAGACCGGGCAGGGCTTGGAACTTGGAAAGGGTGCGCAGGACGAGCAGGTTGGGGTGGAGGTGGCACCAGGGGACGGCGGATTCGAGGGTTGTGAATTCGATGAACGACTCGTCGACCAGCACCGGGCCCTCGCGTCCGGCGATGGCGCGGCGGAGGATCTCCTCGGGGATGGCGATGCCGGTGGGGTTGACGGGCTGGCCGAGGACGAGCAGTCCGCGGCTGGGCCACTTTTCGGGTTCGTCGAGGGGGAGGCGGAGGGCGTGGGGGAACGCCCGGTAGAACTCGCTCCAGACGGGGGTGACCAGGGATACGGGTCCGCGCCAGCCTGAGCGGGCGACGTAATGGACCAGTTCGGTGGCGCCGCTGCCGGCGAGGATTGACGATGCTGGGACGTTCCAGGCCTCGGCGAGGGCGGCTTCGAGATCGACGGGTTCCTGGCCGGGGTAATGGGCGATGCGGTCGAGTTCCTCAATGATGGCGGGGCGGACGGCGGGCGAGGGGCCCAGAGGGTTAATCGAGGCGCTGAGGTCGAGGACCTCGCGCCAATCCCAGCCGCGGTCGCGTGCGATGGCGAACAGATTGCCGCCGTGGACGATGTTCAACCGATCCTCCAGTGTTGCGGGTGCGTGAGATCCGTCCGGCCGGTGCCAGAATCGCGCGCGGGTCGGGTGGTGCGCTACCCTTCTTCACTCTACTACGGTGCGGGGCGGGTGGACAGGTCCAGGAAAGCGGAAGGCAACGCCGGAGGGGCCAGGCGGTCGGAATCAGAACCCGGAATTCAGAATCTCCGGGAGGCGCGTAACCGGCCTGGCGGGGGTGCCGTCGAACAGACCGGCGCCGGTGTGTTAATTGAGAGAATGGAGTCTGATTCCATGAAGCTGAATCGCAGGCCGAATATGGAGGTTTGGGCTGCCGGACTTTGCGCCGCACTGGCGATGGCTGGTACGGTGGCCGCGCCAGCGGTTCATGGCCAGACGCCGAGTTTCCGGGTGGAGACGCGGGTGGTGGAAGTGCCGGTCGTGGTGAGGGACAAGAAAACGGGCCGGGCGGTGGAGGGGCTGAAGGCCGAGGATTTCGTCCTTCTGGAGGAAGGCAAGCCGCAAAAGGTCGAGTTTTTTGGCGTTCATCAGGGGAACAGTTCGGTCCAGGCGCCGGCGAGAACGGGGACGCGGGGCGCGGCCGAGCCGCTGGTGTACAGGAACCGTCGCGATGAATCGGGTGAGGCGACGCCAGTGGTGGCCGTGCTGGTCGACGGATTCAATGCCCGTTTCGAGGACCAGTACTATGCCTCGCAGGCGGCGGCGAAGGTGATCGAGGCGCGGGAGAGGCGGGCATTGTGGAGCATCTATTTCCTCGGCAGGCGGGGGCTGCGGGTGATCCATGATTATTCGACCGACACCGAGAGCGTGGTGGAGCGGTTGCTGCGGTTGAGGTCGGCGGGCGATTCGGTTGAGGGATTGGGCGCGGAGGCGGGCGACTGGCGGCCGTATGGCGTGAGCGATCTGGAACGAAAGGCTGGTGAGAACACGAGGCGGTTTGAAGAGGAACTCCGCGCCAGGATAACGCTCGGCGCTCTGGGCGATATAGGCCGGCATCTGAGTGCGTTGCCTGGCCGCAAGAGTCTGATCTGGCTGACGGCCGGGCTTTCTCTGAGCAGTATTGTCGATCCCATGAAGTTGGGACTCCTCTCCTTTTGGAATCAGACACTCGACACGCTGAACGACGCCAACGTGGCGGTCTATTCGATTGATTCCGAGGGCGTGCGGACGGCGCGGGGGTTCCGGGCTGAGGTCGTGGCGAGCCGGACGGTGAACCTTAAAGGCGGCCTGGGCAGTCCGATTGGGGACATGCAGATCATGGCCGCGCTGGCGGACGAGACGGGCGGGCGGTGGTTTGCGAATTCGAACGACCTGGTGAAAGGCGTGGACGAGTCGCTGGCGGATTCGCAGGTGTTCTACAGGCTGGCCTACCGGGCGACGCGGACGAAGTGGGATGGCGGGAAGGTGGATCTGGAGGTGAAGATCCCAGGGCGGAAGGACATCGAGATCCGGCACCGGCGGAGCTACATCGCCAGGGCGATCGAACCGCTGGGGGAGAAGGCGCGCGACCGGGTGCTGGCGGACGCCATTATCAGCCCGTTGGAGGCGGTGGAGATCGGGGTGACGGCGCGGTTGACGCCTATCGAGGGATCGGAGGAATCGATGCTGCGGCTGACGCTGGATCCGGGGTCGGTGACGCTGGCCGAGAGCGGGGGGCGGTATGTAGGACGGATGGACATACGGTGGGTGCAGGCGACGGTGGAATCGAAGGTGGTCGACGATTCGACCGATGAGGTGAACCTGAACCTGGCCCTGGCCGAAGCCGAGAGGACCTACGGCGAGGGGTTCAACTACCAGAAACGCTTGCGAATTCAACCGGATACGCGGACGTTGAAGATCGCCTTCTGCGACCATGTGACGGGCCGGGTGGGGTCTCTGCGGGTGGAGATTCCGGAGGCGGCGAAGGCGGCGGGACAAGGGCGATAGGCGAACCGAGCCGGTCTGAATGGCCATCGAGTTCGGTTGACAAGCCTCAAGGGGTCCGTTATAGTTCTGAAGTGTCGCACTTTCAACGGTTTGTCGGCAATGAGCACGTGCATCAGCCGCTGACTGTTGGATGAAATTCCCGTCCAGGTCGCCCAGGCAATGACACATGGGTGGCGTGGGCGAAACCGGGAGACTGCGTATGAGCAGCAACCAGGAAGACCGTCCCTTGGAGTTGCAGGGCGGCGAGCAGAGTTACGAGGAACTGCTCGAAGAGTACAGCAATCCTCTTCCCGAGGCGGAAGCTGGGGAGGTGTTGCAGGGCCATGTCCTGCAGATCACCGATACGGGGGTGATCGTGGACGTGGGCCTGAAGCAGGAGGGTTTTGTACCCCTGGACCAGGTGTTGGAAGCCGACGGCCATATCGGCGCGCAGGTGGGCGAGGCGATCGAGGTGATGCTGGACCGGCGCCGGCATTATGAAGGCTACATTTCGCTTTCGCATGAGCGGGCGAGCAAGATCAGGGCTTGGGAAACGCTGGAAAAAGCGTATCGCGAGGGGTTGCTGATCAGCGGCCGGGTGACGGAAAAGGTGAAGGGCGGCTTGAACGTCGATGTTGGCGTGATGGCGTTCATGCCGAGTTCTCAGAGCGACCTGCGGGCCGGCCACCATGTGGATACGCTCATCGGTGAGGATATTGCCGTCAAGGTGATCAAGATCAACCGGCGGCGAAATAATGTGGTCGTTTCGCGCAAGTCGGCGATCGAAGAGGATCTGACGGCGCGCAAGTCGCAGGTGCTGGACCATATTGAAGAGGGCACGCTGGTGACCGGCGTGGTGAAGACGCTGGCCGAATATGGCGCGTTTGTCGATCTGGGCGGGATTGACGGGCTGCTGCACGTTTCGGACATGAGCCACGGACGGGTGAACCACCCTTCGGACATGGTGCATGTGGGACAGCAGTTGACGCTGAAGGTACTCAAGCTCGACAAGTCAAAGGAACGCATCTCGCTGGGGCTGAAACAGATTGCGCCGGATCCGTGGGAAACGGTCGAGCAGCGGTATCTGGGCGGGATGAGGGTGATCGGGCGAGTGGTGAGCGTCACCGATTACGGCGCATTCGTGGAACTGGAACCGGGCGTCGAGGGGTTGATCCACATCTCGGAGATGACCTGGTCGCGACGGATGAAGCACCCGTCGAAGGTGGTGAAGGCGGGCGATCCGGTGGAGTGCGTGGTGCTGGAAGTGAAGCCGGGGGACCGCCGGGTTTCGCTGGGCATCAAGCAACTGGAGGCCGATCCCTGGACGACGGTGGACCAGCGGTATGCAATCGGCAGCGTGGTTGAGGGGCGTGTCAGGAAGTTGACCGACTTCGGCGCATTCATCGAGATCGAGGAAGGCATCGACGGGCTGGTGCATGTCTCGGACATGTCCTGGACCAAGCGTATCCAGCACCCTTCGGAGATGTTGAAGAAGGGCCAGGTTGTGCAGGCTGTGATCCTGAACATCGACGCCCAGAACCGCCGGTTGTCGCTGGGCATCAAGCAGTTGCAGCCGGATGCGTGGGAGACCTTCTTCCGCGGCCATGTTGTGGGCGACATCGTACGCGGGACGCCGAGCCGCACAGTGAACTTCGGCATTTTCGTGGAACTGTTGCCGGGCGTCGAGGGCCTCTGCCATAATTCCGAGATCCCGGCAGAGATGAAGGGCTTGAATCCGCCGCTGCCGATCGGCGAGGAGATGAGCTTCAAGGTCATCAAGATGAATGAAGCCGAGAAGCGGATCGGGCTGACGGTGGCGCCGGAGAGCGCGTCGGTGGAGAAACAGCGGATCGAGGACTACCAGAAGCAGGCTGAACAGGCGAGAATGAGCTTCGAGGAGGCGCTTGGCGCCGGGTTGAAGGAAGAGACCGGGCCGGAGGCTCAGGCGGAACCGGAAGCTCAGACGGAACCGGAAGCTCAGACCGAGCCGGAAGCTCAGGCGGAGCCGGAAGTGAAATCGGAAACTGGGAGTGAGCAGGAATGACGAAAGCGGATCTGATCGAAGAAGTATCCAGGGTGGTCGAGTTCACCCGCAAAGACGCCGAAGTGATTGTCGAATCGATCTTCGACAGCGTTGTGAAGGCGCTGCGCGCGAATGACAAGATCGAGATTCGCGGTTTCGGCAGTTTCAGGACCCGGCAGCGGCAGTCGCGCATAGGCCGGAACCCGAAGACCGGCGCACGGGTTGACGTGCCGGCCAAACGGATCCCCTACTTCAAGCCCAGCAAGGAGCTGAAGGACCTGGTGAACCAGGAAGCGGGCAACGGCCCGGCGCCTGGCGAGGGCGCCTAGACCCGCACGGTCCTGGGTCTAGGAGCCGCGGGGTCAATGGAGCTATGGACAGGTTGTGGAGTCCCTGGCGGTACCGCTACGTCAGCACCTGCGGAGGCGCTGAAGGCTGTATCTTCTGCGACAAGCCGGCCGCCGGGCAGGACGAAGAGAATCTGATCGTGTACCGCGGGCAGCACTGCTATGTGCTGTTGAACCTCTACCCCTACACGAACGGGCACTTGATGATCGCCCCGTTCGCCCACGAAGCCGAACTCGACTGCCTGAGGCCCGAGGCCGCCATGGAGATGATGGCCCTGGCGCAGCAGGCGGTGGCGCATTTGAAGGCGGTCTACAAGCCGCACGGCTTGAATGTGGGGATGAACCTGGGCGAATGCGCCGGCGCCGGCGTGGCGGGTCACCTGCACCTGCATATCCTGCCGCGCTGGGTGGGCGACGCAAACTTCATGACCGTGGTCGGCGAGACGCGGGTGATGCCTGAGGAGTTGAGCGAGACATACAGGAAGTTGAAGGCCGCTTTCGGCGGCTGACCCTCCGGATCAAATTCCGTCGCCGTGCGGATCGGCTGTCGCCTTGGCCGCCAGGTAGCGTTCGCGGGATTCGAGGATCGTTTTGCGGGCCTCGCGCGGGCCGCCCCAGCCCTGGGCGACGGTCACCTTGCCTTCCAGTTCCTTGTAGATCGAGAAGAAGTGTTCCAACTCGCGGCGGACGTGGGCGAAGACCTGGTCCATGGTGTGGATCTGGTCGTAGCGTGGATTGCGGGTGGGCACGGCGATCACCTTCTGGTCCTGCTCGTCGCGGTCCACCATGTTCAGCATGCCCACCGGGCGGACTTCGATCAGGCAGCCGGTGAAGCTTGGCTCGGAGACCAGGGTGAGGACATCGAGCGGATCGTGGTCTTCGGCCAAGGTGCCGGGGATGAAGCCGTAGTCGCCGGGGTAGTGGACGGGCGAGTAGAGTGAGCGGTCGAGGCGGAACAGGCCGAGTTCGCCGTCGTACTCGTATTTATTGACCGAGCCTTTGGGGATCTCGACGATCATGCGGACCAGTTCCGGGGCTTCGGGGCCGGGGTCCAAATCATACAATTTTGTGAAGAGCACTCGTAACCAGAGTAACAGGGATAGGCCGCTATGCCGCAAGTACAGCGAATAAAGGGAGAAAGCTAAGTCTAGGAAGAAAAACCACTTGCGGCAGTCCTGGGACTGATGTACTCTTCATTCGTGGGCCGAAATGGTCCAATCTATTCCTATTTGAGCCGACATGTCTCAGGAGACCACCAAATCCGGCCGCAAATCACCGCCCCGGGGCGAGCACCCGGTGAAGGTGGACTCGACTGGAAGGTTGAAGTTTCCGGCTGCATACAAGGAGTACCTCGACGGTCTGGACGAGAAAGCGATCTTCGTGACGGTCGTTTTCGGAATGATTCGAGGATACACCAGTTCGAGCTGGGAGCAGGAACTTTCGAAGCTCAATTCGAAGCCGGCGGTGAAGAAGGCGGTTTGGGAAGACGGCGACAGGTTCGGTCAGGATGTGACGGCGGACGGGCAAGGCCGGGCGACGCTGCCGCAGAAGGTGCGCGACGTAGTGCCGGTGGAAGATTCGACGCTGCACATGCGGTTTCACGGCGAAGTGATCTGGATGTACACCGAAGACCAGTGGTCGAAGATGGGCGCCAAGAACGACGCCAACCGCGAATCGGTGAAAGCCGATGCCGAAGAGTTGGGGTTTGTGTGATGTATGGAGCATTTTCCCGTCATGGCGGAAGAGTCGGCCGCGTATCTGCGGTTGGTGGACGGGGGAGTGTATGTGGACACGACCGCCGGACTGGGCGGGCATACGGGATTGATTGCGCGGCGATTGAAGTCGGGCACGGTGATATCGCTGGACCGGGACGCCGAGACGCTGGACAAGGCCAGGGAGAACACGCTGGATTGCACGGAACGCATCGTCTTCAGGCACAGCCGGTTTTCGCAACTGGGCGAGACGCTGGCGTCGCTGGGGCTGGGCAAGGTGGACGGGATTTTATCGGACCTCGGTGTATCGCGCTGGCAACTGACTTCGCCCGAGCGGGGTTTCAGCTTTCAGCAGGCCGGTCCCCTGGACATGCGGATGGATCGCGTGCAGGAGTTGACTGCCGGCGATCTGGTGAACCGGGCATCGGAAACGGATCTAGCCAACTGGATCTTCCAGTATGGCGACGAAAGGAGGTACGCGAGAAGAATAGCCAGAGCCACGGTCAAGGCGCGGCCGGTGCGGGACAGCCTGCATCTTGCGGAAGTGATCGCATCGGTCGTGCCGCGGACCGGAAAGCTGCATCCGGCGACGAGGGTCTTTCAGGCGTTACGGATGGTGGTGAACGACGAGGAAGGGGAGTTGGACGCACTGCTGGAACAGGCTCCGGAGTGGATCAAGCCTGGCGGCAGATGGGTGGTGATCGCGTTCCAGTCGCTGGACGACAGGAAGGTGAAGAGGAGATTTCAATCGCTGGCCCGGGAGAAGCGGGCAACGATTCTGACCAAGCATGTGGTCAGACCAGGCGTGGAAGAGACGCGCGCGAATCCGCCCAGCAGGAGCGCTGTGTTGAGGGCGCTGGAGATGACAGGCGCGGCGGAGTGAACGGGATTGACGCAATTGCAGTGAGGCAGATGGAGGATTGGCGATGGCGACATTAGGCGGATTGATGGAGTGGCTGGGCGCGGCGAAGGCTCCGGCCCGGCGGGAGAAATCGGATTTCCGGTTGCGTGCGCTGCCGCGCGAGGACATCCTGCTGTTTGTGAAGGACATCGACAACACGGGTGTGGAGCGCGTGGCGGACACGCGCGAGACGCTGGCCAGCGTGGGCATGGCCGGAGGTGTGATCGCCACCAGCATTCTGGTGATCGCGTTGCTGCTGCCGGGTACGTATTCGCTGGTGGCCAGCCACCGGATCGAGTCACTGAAGCAGGATCGGGAAAAGCTGGTGAACACGCTGAGGAGCGCGCGCGCCGAACGGGCGCGGCTGGAAAGTCCGGCGCAGGTGGAGCATTGGGCAGGCAGGGAATTCGTGGCTCCGGCGGCGAACGCGGTTCTGTATGCCGCTCCGAGCGGCGAGACGGTGGCGAAGTTGTCAGGCGGCGAATAGGCCAGGAAACGTGGGGCGAGGGGGACGGCGAGCGGGAATGCAGGTGGGCATGGCCGGGCAGATGAGGCGGAGTTCGAGATGGCAATCCAGGTGGAGAGAAAGTCGGCGCGCCGGGCGATTTGGATCGGCCGGCTGACGGTTTTCTGGGCGCTTGCGGTTATCGGCAAGTTGGTCTACCTGCAGGTGGTGATGCACGACCTGTACGTCGAGATCGCCCGCAGCCAGCATGAACGGGTGGTGCCGGTCAGGGCCACGCGCGGCGATATTGTGGACCGGACGGGCCATCCGCTGGCGCTCAGCATCCGGACGCAGTCGGTCGTGATCAATCCGCGGCGGGTGGTGGACGAGAGGTTCTTCGCCGGCGCGGTGGCGCCGGTGCTGGGGATCCCGGCGCCGGAGATCGAAAAGCAGATCGTTGAGCGCAAGCGTCGGCCGGCAGGGGCGCCGGGCCGGTCGTACATGGTGTTGAAGCGGCATGTGACCGATGAAGAGGTGCTGCGGCTCAAGCGCCAGCCGTTTCCCTACATCGAGATTGTGCCGGACAGCCGCCGCGAATACCCGAACGGGACGCTGGCGGCCCATGTCATCGGAAGCCTGAACCGCGAAGGCAACGGCAACGCAGGGATAGAGCAGAAATTGAACGCCGACCTGAAGGGCAAGCCGGGCACGATGAGGGTGCTGACTGATTCGCTGCAGGATCGCTACATCAGCTGGATCGAAAAGCCGGCAACTGAAGGGGTCAACCTGACGTTGACGCTGGACAGCGCCATCCAGTACGAGGCCGAGCGCGCACTGGCCGAGGGCGTCGCCGCCGCCTCGGCGAAGAAGGCGACCGTCATCGTCATGAGGCCGGAGGACGGGGCGATTCTGGCCCTGGCGAACTATCCGAGCTTCGATCCCTCCGAAGTGGTTCCCGACGAGGCCGGCGCACGCAAGGCGGCCATGGAGCGGCGGCTGAATATCGCGGTGCAGGAACCCTGTGAGCCCGGTTCGGTGATGAAGATGATCACCGTGACGATGGGCCTGGATACGGGCAAGTACTCGGAGAACACTCTCATCAATTGCGAGAACGGACGGTTCCCGCGCCCAGGGCGTAAGTCGATCACGGATTTGCACCATGGTTACGGGACCATTCCTCTGCCCATGGTGCTGATCAAGTCCTCCAACATCGGTGTGGCCAAGGTGGCGATCGATCTCGGACCAAGGACTCTGTGGGAATATCTGATGAAGTTCGGCATGGGCAGAAAGACAGGGATCGAACTGCCGGGCGAGACTGCCGGCATCCTGCGGCGCCTGGAATGCAAGGGTCCGAACGACAACTGGTGCTGGGGGCCGAACTCGCACGAGTACATCGCGTTCGGACATGAGATTGCCGCAACTGCCGTGCAACTGGCGAGATCGACGGCTGTTGTCGCCAATGGCGGATACCTTGTCGAGCCTCATTTGTTGGCCAGGAAGCAGCGCCCGCGTGCGGACGCAACGATGGAGGATCTGCCCATCGTCCGCAACCAGGCCAGGCGCGTGATCGACGGCGATACATCGGTCCAATTGCGCAGGATCATGCAGCGCGTGGTGCTGGAAGGCACCGGTAAGCGGGCGCAGGTGGGCGGATGGAGTACGGGCGGAAAAACGGGCTCGGCCGAAATGTTCGTGCCCGGCCAGGGCTGGGTGAACCGCCACAACTCGTCGTTCATCGGTTTCGCGCCGGTGGCCAATCCGAAGGTGGTGGTGGTGGTGACGTTGAACGATACGCCGCGCCAGGGCGGATCTGTCGCCGCGCCTGTGTTTGCGAAGGTGGCGTCGGCGGCGCTCAGGATTCTCCAGGTGCCGATGGACGCGCCCGAAACAAGCGTTCCGGAAGTGCCGGAACAGTTGATCGCGGCG
Organism: Bryobacteraceae bacterium; assembly: GCA_014860455.1. Lineage (GTDB taxonomy): Bacteria > Acidobacteriota > Terriglobia > Bryobacterales > Bryobacteraceae > PNKE01. The sequence continues at coordinate 24,807 of JACZJQ010000339.1, forward strand.
GTGCCGGAGAAGGTGGAAATGCTGCCGCCGGATCCGGTGAAGCCGTCGAAACAGGACCCGCCCGCCGCACCGCCCTCGCCGCTGCTGGCGGGGCCTCGAGTGCCCGATTTTCGAGGGTTGCCGCTGGTGGCCGTGCTGCGGCGATCCTCGGCGCTGGGTGTCGAGGTGGAAGTGGTTGGATCGGGCAGGGCGAAGCGGCAGGACCCGCCGCCGGGCGGCGTGATGCCGGCGGGCGGGCGCGTGCGGGTGGAGTTCGCAAAGCCGTGAAGACCCTCGGCGAGTTGTTTCCCGCACCGCCGCTGCCGCAGGAGATCCGCACGCTCGCGGTGAGCGGCCTCGAATACGATTCGCGCAAAGTGCAGCCGGGATCGGTGTTTTTTGCATTTACCGGCAGCCGCCAGGACGGCCGGGCGTTTGCGGTGCAAGCAGTCGAGCGCGGCGCATCAGTGGTGGTGAGCGAGTCGGTTGCGCCGGATGGGTTTCCCGCGACGTGGATTCAGGTGCCTCACGGGCGGCGTGCGCTGGCGGAGATGGCGCGCCGGTTCTTTGATTGTCCGGACCTTAAGATCCGGCTCACGGGCATCACCGGCACGAACGGCAAGACGACGACGGCGTACCTGATCGATCAATGCCTGCGGGCGCTGGGGCGCAGGACGGGCATGGTGGGGACGGTGGAGTACAGGGTACTTGATGAAGTCAGGCCGGCGGTGAACACGACGCCGGAGTCGGTCGACCTGGCGCGCATTTTCGCCGAAGTGGCCGCGGGCGGGGGCACCGACTGCAGCCTGGAGGTGAGCTCCCACGCACTGGCTCTGGGCCGCGTGCATGGCCTCGATTTCCATACGGCGATCTTCAGCAACCTGACGCGCGACCATCTGGATTTCCACGAGTCGATGGAAGAGTACTTCGCCGCCAAGTGCATGCTGTTCGAGGGCGCCGGCGGCGCGCCTCCACGATACGCGGCGATCAATTCAGACGACGAATGGGGCTGCAAGATCCCGGTCTCGAATAGTACCGAGGCGCTACCTTACGGGCTCAAGGAAGGCGCGGCCATACGGGCGACGGAAGTGGAGACCGGAATCGGCGGATTGAAGTTCAAGATCGACTGGCGCGGCGGGAGCTATCCGGTCAAGTCGCAATTGACAGGCATGATGAACGTCTACAACCTGACGGCCGCTTTCGCCGCGCTCGTCACGCTGGATGTTGAACCCGACCAGGCCGCCGAGGTCCTGAGCCAGTGCCCGGGCGCGCCGGGAAGGTTCCAGCGTGTGGATCTGGGCCAACCGTTCATGGTGGCGGTGGACTACGCGCACACAGACGATGCGCTGCGCAACGTCATCCAGGCGGCACGGAAACTGACTTCGGCGCGGGTGATCACGCTGTTCGGCTGCGGCGGCGACCGCGACCGCAATAAGCGGCCGATGATGGGCAAAGCGGCTGCAGAGTTGAGCGACTTCGTCGTAGTCACCAGCGACAACCCGCGCAACGAGGACCCGCTGCTGATCATCAACGACATCCTGGTCGGCGTCCAGAAATGCGATACGCCGTTTGTTGTCCTTCCCGACCGGCGCGAAGCGATTCGCAAAGCGATCGGCGAGGCCCGGCCGGGCGACGTAGTGATCCTCGCCGGCAAGGGCCACGAGAATTACCAGGTGCTGAAGTCGGCCACGATCCACTTCGACGACCGTGAGGTGGCTGAAGAGACGCTCGCCGGAATGGGGTATGCACGCGATGGGGAGCGGCGATGAAAGTGGAAGTCGCCGGCATTGCCTGCCAGGGAGTCAGCACCGATACGCGGACCCTGCAGCCGGGCCAAGCCTATGTCGCCCTTACCGGCGAGCATCATGATGGACACGACTATGTGGCGGCGGCCATTGAGCGGGGTGCGCGGGCGGCTGTGCTGGCGAGGCCCGTTCAACTGCCCATCGCCCAGGAGATTGTCCCGGACACGCTTCAATGGCTGCAGCAGGAGGCCGCGCGGCGCAGATCGGCATGGGGCCGCGCCGTGGTGGCGGTCACCGGCAGCGCCGGCAAGACGACCACCAAGGATGCCATCGCGGCTGCGCTTGAACCGCGGTTCCGCGTGGGCAAGACGCAGGGCAATTTCAACAACCACATCGGCGTTCCTCTGTCGATCCTCAACATGCCGGATACGGCGGGCGTCGCGGTTCTGGAAATCGGGATGAACCACGCGGGCGAGATCCGCGAACTCGCGTCGATCGCGCGGCCCGAGATCGCAGTGGTGACCAACGCCGGCACGGCCCACATCGAGAACTTCGATTCCATCGAAGGCGTTGCAGCGGCCAAACGCGAACTGGTGGAATCGCTGAGGCCCGACGGTGTTGCGGTTCTCAACTCCGACGACGAGAGGGTGCGCGCATTCGCCGGCGTTCACGGCGGGCGCGTGGTGACCTACGGTACCGGCGAAGGCACCACGGTCCGCGCAACCGGGATCGAATACACCGAGCACGGCGCGCGTTTCCATGTCGACGGCCAGATTGTGGCTTGCCCGCTGCCGGCGCTGGGCGGCGTGATGGCCTGCCTGGCGGCGCTGGCGGTGGCGCGGGTGATGGACGTGCCGTTCATCGACGCAAGGCAGGCGCTGGAAACGCTGACGCCGCCGAAGATGCGGTTCGAGCGCCTGCACGCGCGCGGCGCGGTGATCTGGAACGACTGCTATAACTCGAATCCCGAAGCGGCGAAGATGATGATCGACCTGTTGGCCGGGACGCCGGCGAGGCGGCGGATCGCCGTGCTTGGTGAGATGCTTGAGCTAGGCGCCTGGTCCGAATCGCTGCATCGTGAAGTCGGCGAGTACGCGGCCGAACGGGGCATCGATGTGGTGGCCGGCGTGAAAGGCAACGCCGCGGCGCTGGCGGATGCGGCGGCGAATGCGTCCGGACACAGGCCGGAGACCGCGTTTTTCGACACGCCCGCCGAGGCCGGACGGTGGTTGAGGGGCAAGGTTTTGGAAGGGGATGCGATCCTGTTAAAAGGGTCGCGGGGCACGAGAATGGAAGAGGCGCTGGCGGCCTTCATGGAGTCTGATTGACATGCTGTACTGGCTCTTCTTCGAGAAGCTCTACCCGCACTTCACGCCGTTCCGCATCTTCGGCTACGTCACCTTCCGCACACTTGCGGCCAGCCTGACGGCGCTGCTCGTCGCGCTGCTGCTAGGCCCGTGGATGATCCGCAAACTGCGCGATCTGCAGATCGGCCAGCACATTCGCGAGGAGGGCCCCGAATCGCACCAGAAGAAAGCCGGCACGCCAACCATGGGCGGGCTGCTGATCATCACGGCGGTGGTGATCCCGACCGTGTTGTTTACCAATCTGTCGAATCCCTATGTCTGGGTGGCGCTGTTCGGGCTGCTCGGCTACGGCGCGATCGGGTTCCTGGACGACTGGTCGAAGGTGAAAAAGGGCAAGAACCTGGGATTGACGGGCAAGCAGAAGATGGGCCTGCAAGTCCTGCTCGTGCTGCTTCTCGGCGTCTGGCTGCTGGTGCTGCACGCCAAGGGGCTGTACTCGACCGAGATCAACATGCCGTTCATCAAGAGCTGGCGGCCCGGTTTGCTGATCGAGCCGTTGCTGGCGAACCCTTGGACCTATCCGCTGGCGTTCGTCTTCTTCTTCGGATTCCTCTGGCTGGTGGTGGTGGGCGCGTCGAATGCGGTGAATCTGACCGACGGGCTGGACGGGTTGGCCTCGGGGTTGATGATCATCGCCGGCGGCGCGATGACGGTGCTGTGCTACGTCAGCGGCCACAGGGTGTTTGCCGACTACCTCGACATTGCACGCCTGCCCGGCGCGGCCGAACTGACCATCTTCGCGGCATCGCTCACCGGCGCCAGCCTGGGCTTCCTTTGGTACAACGCCCACCCGGCAGAGGTGTTCATGGGCGACGTCGGGTCGCTGGCGCTGGGCGGCAGCCTGGGCGTGATCGCGGTGCTGATCAAACAGGAAATCCTGCTGATCTTCATCGGCGGCGTTTATGTGATGGAGGCGCTGAGCGTGATCATCCAGGTGGGGTCGTACAAGATGACGGGCAAGCGGGTGTTCCGAATGGCGCCGCTGCACCACCACTTCGAAAAGATGGGCTGGGACGAGGCGAAAGTGATCACTCGGTTCTGGATCGCGGGCCTGGTGATGGCGCTGTTCGCGCTGACGACGCTGAAGTTGAGATAACGATGGAATTCGCCGGCAAGAGGATCGCGGTATTCGGGCTCGCCAAGTCGGGACTGGCGACGGTGGAACTGCTGGCGCGCAAGGGCGCCGAGGTGGTCGCCTGCGACGCGAAGCCGCTCGATCAACTGCAAGGTGTCGCGGAGTTTCTGCGCGAACATGGCGCCAGATTCGCGCTGCAAGGTCGTGAGGCCATGGATGGCGTCGAGATGGCCGTGCTGAGTCCCGGCGTCAGGCCCGACCAGGAGATCTTCGACGAAGCGCGTCATCGCGGCGTCGAGGTCACCGGCGATGTCGAACTGGCCTGCCGCTTCCTGCGCGGGCCGGTGATGGGTATCACCGGTTCGAACGGAAAGACGACCGTGACAGCGCTCTGCGGGCATCTGCTCAACGAATGCGGGATTCCGGTCCAGGTGGGAGGCAACATCGGCAATCAGGCCGTGGCGTCGATGATCGAAACTTCGCGCGACGAACAGTGGAATGTTCTCGAACTCTCCAGCTTCCAGACAGAGATGTTCCGAAACACGCGCGTCCACATCGGGCTGGCCCTCAACGTCACGCCCGACCATCTGGATCGCCACCACACGATCGAAGAGTACGCCGCGGCGAAGCTGAACATGTTCGCCGGGCAGCGTCCCGGCGACCATGCCGTGTTGAATGCCGAAAACGAGATCACGCGCTCCTGGGCGCACCGTGTGCCGGGCCGCGTCCACTGGTTCAACGCCGGCGGGCGCGAGGACGACGGATGCTGGCTCGACGGATCGAATCTGATGGCCGGAGATGAGGCCTGGATGCCTGTCTCGGAGGTCGGTTTGCGCGGCCGTCACAATCTGGAAAACGTCCTGGCCGCCGGGTGCGGCTGCGCGCTGGCCGGAGCGCCGTTGGATGGAATGCGCGCGGCCGTGGCCAGCTTCCCCGGCGTCGAGCACCGCATTGAATTCGTCCGCACGCTGAACGGAGTGGACTACTTCAACGATTCGAAGGCGACCAACGTCGATGCCACGATCAAGGCGCTCGAGTCGTTCGGCCACGGGCTTTGGGTGATCCTTGGCGGCAAGGACAAGGACAGCGACTACCGACCGCTGCGGCCTCTGCTCGCCTCACGCGCACGCGCCGCGCTGTTGATCGGCGCGGCGGCGGCGAAGATCGAGTCGCAGATCGCAGGCGCGGTTCGAATCGAACAGTGCGGCGATCTTCAGGCCGCCGTCGCCCTGGCCCGCGCCCAAGCCTCGACCGGTGACACGGTGCTGCTGGCGCCGGCGTGTGCCAGCTTTGACCAGTTCAGCAGCTATGAACACCGCGGCCGGGTCTTCAAGGACCAGGTTCGCGAATTGGAGGGATGAGGGGCTATGACGGTAAAGCTCAGGACAGACTGGCCGCTGTTCAGCGCCACGCTGCTCATCCTGGCCTTTGGCCTGGTGATGGTATACAGCGCATCCAGCGTCGTTGCCGAAGTCATGCACGGCAAGGAGAGTTGGAGCTATGCCGCCAAGCAACTTGGTTTCGCGCTGGCGGGTGTGGCGGTGATGCTGTTCCTCAAACGGCTCGACTACGCGCGGCTCCAGCATCCGCTCTGGATCTGGCTACCGGTGGGCGTCGTCTTTGTACTGTTGGGCGCCGTCATCTTCGCTGATCCCGTCGCGCACCGCTGGTTCCGCTTCGCCGGTGTTCAGTTCCAGCCCTCCGAGCTCGCCAAGCCGGCCATCATTGTGTTCCTCGCATGGTTCGTCTCGCGCCGGGAAAATAAAGAGTTCGACCGATATACGCTGCTGCCGGCGGCCGTTGTCGTGGGCGGCATCACGGGGCTGATCGCCTGGGGCGACCTGGGCACCGCTGCCATTTTGCTCGTTCCGGCGGCGGTTGTCTTCTTTGTCGCGGGAATCGAACGCAAGTATTTCTACTTGACGCTGCTGCTGGGATTCGCGCTCACAATCTTCTTCCTCGTCCAGAAACCGTACCGGCTGTTTCGCGTGATGGCTTACGCCGGAATCACCGAGCAGACCATCCACAACACCAGCTACCTGAAGTGGATCGAGCCGCATCTGGCCGCCAGCAAGGCCGCGCGCGACGCCGACCACCAGCCTCGCCAGGCCCGCATCGCCTCCGGCAGCGGCGGCATCACAGGCGTCGGGCTGGGCCGCAGCGGGCAGAAACTCGGCTTCCTGCCCGAGGCCCACACGGATTTCATCTACGCCGTCATCGCCGAGGAGACGGGCCTGTTTGGCGCCGTGCTGTTGATTGTGGGCTACCTCGTCGTTTTCTGGCGAGGATTCCGGCTCTACTGGCTGGCGCCTGATTTCTTCGGGCGCTACCTGGCGCTTGGATGCGTGTCGCTGATCGCGGCGCAGGCCCTGTTCAACATGAGCATGGCGATCAGCCTGTTGCCGACCAAGGGCATCCCGCTGCCGCTGGTCAGCTACGGCGGAAGCGCGCTGCTGTGCACCCTGGCCACCTTCGGCTTGCTGATGAGCGTCAGCGAGCGGGCGGCGGAATAGGAGGCGGTCCTGTCTGTCCAGCTTGATTGCGGACATTTCGTCATGGCCGGTGGCGGCACCGGCGGCCACGTGATGCCGCTGATCGCGGTCGCGTCCGAATTAAGGAAGCAGGGAGGCAATTGCATCTTCGCCGGCACCCGTAAGGGCATGGAAGCCACGCTGGCGCCGAAACACGGATTTCCCGTCGAGTGGATTGAAATTGGCGGGTTGAATCGAGTCGGTCCTCGGAAGATGCTCGCCACCGCACTGCAGTTGCCTGCCGCCATTGCTCGTGCGCGCCGGATTCTGAAAACGCATCATGCTCAGGCGGTCTTCAGCACGGGCGGATACGCAGCCGGACCGACGGTGATCGCTGCCATCCTGACAGGTACGCCGGTGGTGGCCATGGAGCCGAACGCCATCCCGGGCATCGTGTCGCGCCTTACCGCGCGCTGGGTCCGCCACGCCCTGGTGAGCTTCGACGAGACGATCCGTCATTTCCCGCCAGGCCGGGCTGAGCGGGCTGGATTGCCGATCCGCGACGAGTTCTTCCAGATCGCACCGCCGAACCCCGATGCTCCCTTTCATGTGCTGGTGACGGGCGGAAGCCGGGGCGCGCGTTCACTCAACAAAGCGGCGCGCGAGGCATGGACGATCCTGTGCGGAAGCGCGCCGCGCGTCTCGATGACCCTGCAGTGCGGCCCGTCCGAGGAGGCCGGGCTGAAGTCGGCCTTCGCGGAATCGGGCATGGAAGGCGAGGTGACGGCGTTTCTCGACGATATGCCGGCCGCCTACGCGCGGGCCTCGCTGATCGTCAGCCGGTCGGGCGCGGGCGCGGTGAGCGAGATTGCGGCGGCGGGCCGTCCGTCGATTCTGGTCCCGTTTCCTTTCGCCGCCGACGACCACCAGAAACACAATGCGCTGGCGATGGTGCGGGTCGGCGCGTCGATCATGATCGAGGACCGGGAACTCGACGGCGCGGCGCTGGCGAAGGCGATCATCGGTGTCGCCGCCGATCCCTTGCACGCAAGGCGGATGGGCGAGGCGGCGCGCACCCTGGCCACTCCAGGAGCGGCCCGCCGCGCGGCCGAGTTGCTGTGGCAGTGCGTGGGCAGCATTGACAGAGCCCGGAGGCGGCCGAAACAATAGGATAATCAAATGTTTTGCCCTTCGCAGCCCTTGCACTTCACCGGCGCCGGCGGAATCGGGATGAGCGGCCTTGCCGAAATCCTGCACCGCATGGGCTGCAAGGTGACAGGTTCGGATGCGAAGCAGTCGCCGTCGACAGACCGTCTGGCCGCATTGGGCATCGGCGTCGTCATTGGACACGCCGCCGAAAACCTGCCCGCGGACGCGGCGGCGCTGATTGTCACCTCAGCCGTCGGCGAGAGCAATCCCGAATACGCGGAGGCCCGGAGGCGCGGCATTCCGATTGTCCGGCGCGGTGAACTGCTCGCCGAACTGATGCGGCCGAAGAGGGCCGCGGCGGTGGCGGGCAGCCATGGAAAGACGACGACATCGTCGATGCTTGCCACCATCGCCCTGGACGCGGGCCTGGATCCGACAGCGGCGATCGGCTCGACCGTGCCGGCCTTCGGCGGGTCCAATGCGCGGCTGGGCGCGGGCGAGTGGCTCGTCGCCGAATCAGACGAAAGCGACGGATCGTTCCTGTATCTGTCCCCCGAAATCGCCATCGTCACCAATATCGACCGCGAACACCTGGACCACTACGGCAGCTTCGAGGCCGTCCGCGCGGCGTTCCTCCAGTTCAGCAATAACGTGCCGCACGACGGCACGGTGATCGCCTGTGCCGACGATCCGGCGACAGTGGAAACGCTCGCCTCCTCGCGCAGGCGGATCCTCTGGTACGGACGCGGCGAGAGCGCCGCCGCCCGCATCACGCAGGAATCCTGTGACGCCTCGGGCAGCCGTTTCCTGTTGAGCTTCGAAGGGCGCGATCTTGATGTGCGGCTGCCGGTTGCCGGCCGTCACAATGTGCTGAATGCCACAGCCGCGCTGGTCGCCGCGTTGCTGATGGGCGTCAGTGACGATGCAGGCCTGCGCTCACTCGTCGGATACCGCGGTCCTGGCCGCCGGATGGAAACCGTGGGCAGCGCCCGCGGTATCAGCGTAATCGACGACTATGGACACCACCCGACCGAAGTCCGCGCGACCATCGAAGCCCTGCGGATGTTGGACCCGGGCCGCTTGGTCGTTGTCTTCCAGCCGCATCGCTACACTCGCACCGCGGCGCTAATGAAGGAGTTCGAGGGCGCTTTCGCGGACGCCGATCTGGTCTTCATCCTCGACATCTACGCGGCCAGCGAACAGCCGGTTGCAGGTATCACAGGCGAGGCGCTGGCCCAGCAGATCCAGCATGCCGGCCATCCTTACGCCCGGTATGCGGGATCGCTGGACGAGGCGCCGGCCGCTCTTCTGCCAGCGCTGCGCGAAGGCGATCTGGTGCTGACGCTCGGCGCCGGCAGCATCACCATGCTCGGCCCGCGGTTGCTGGCGTTGATTGGCGAAAGGGAGGCCCACGGTGGCAAGGCGTAAAAAGACCGAGCCCGAGGCCGCCGAAACCCAGAGGCCGGGCCAAACGCTGCCCGGCATCGACGCATTCCGGCTGCTGAAATTCGCCGGGCTCACGCTGGCTCTGGTGGCGGCTGTCTTCCTTGCCGCCTGGCTGCTGTGGAGCGGCGAGCAGTTTCTCACAAACGACGATCGTTTCCTGATCCCTCAGGACGACGCTCCGGGCGCCCTGCCCGCCATCGAAGTCACCGGCGTCAGCAATGCCAGCCTGCGCGGAATATTGGAGACTTTCGAGCAGGACCGCGGACGCAGCCTCTTCAAACTCGACCCGGCGGAGCGCAAGGCGCGGATCGACGAGTTGCCCTGGGTGAAGTCGGCCAACGTCAGGCGGATCTGGCCCAACCGCGTGGCGGTGGAAATCACTGAGCGCGTGCCTGTGGCGTTTATCCAGGCGCCGGCGGGCGTAACGGGGTCGATGAGAAACCCGGTCGCCTACCGGCCGATGCTGATCGACGGCGACGGCGAGATCCTCGGTATCAAATCGCAGCAGGCGCTGTCATTGCCGTTGCTGAAGGGTGTCCGGATCCGGGACGCGCGCGAGGTGCGCCGGGCGCGCGTGAGGCTCATGGCCCGGCTGATGCACGATCTCGCTCCTTACCGCGACCGCATCTCCGAAATCGACGTCTCGGCCGCGCCTTCGGTGAGCATCGCCTACGAGATTCAGGGCGTCACCGTCGAACTCCATCTGGGCGATACGGCCTGGCGCGACCGGCTGGATTACTTCAGCCGCAACGCCGATTCCATCCGCCACGTCCTGCGCGAGCGCGCCGTGCTGGACCTTTCAATGGACCAGCGGGTGATTCTCAAGTCCATGCCCGAGCAGCCAAAGGCCGAGGAAGGCGACGCGAAGTGAGAAAGCAGAACGAGATCGCCATCGGCCTCGATGTGGGCAGCGCCTGGACTCGCGTCTTCGTTCTCTCGGTGGAAGGCGGCGTCATGCGCTATGCCGGCCACGGCGTAACGCAGTCCAAGGGCTGGCATCGCGGCCAGATCTCCGACCAGACGGCCGTCGCCGATTCCATCCGTGATGCAGTTGAGGCGGCGAGGAAGGCGTCGGGTTACCAGATCGAGTCGGCTGTGGTTGGCGTTGGCGGGCCTGCAATCCGGGCGCAGCAGGGCAGAGGCGTCTACGACTTCGGCCACTCGCGCCGGATCGGGCGGGAGGATCTCGCCTATGCCGTCAAACTCGCCGCGCTTGCGCCTCGTGAGGACGACCGGGCTTTGCTCCAGGTCCTGCCGCAGGACTTCACCGTCGACGGCCAGCCGCCGACTTTGCATCCGGTCAACGTCGAGTGCCTCCGCCTTGAAGCCCACACCCTGTTGATCACTGCCAGCGCCCAGGAGCACCAGACGTTGCTGAGCGCCGTGCAGCAGGCGCGGATCGATGTCGAGGAGACCGTCTTCGAGGCCATGGCCGCCGCCTACGCCTGCGTGCTCGCCGATGAGCGCGCCGGCGGCGTTGCGGTGCTCGACATCGGAGCGCACTCATCGGGCCTGGTCTTCTATGATGGCGACTCGGCGCTGTACGCCATCGGCATGCCCTTTTCCGGCGAGCACTTCACGCGCGACATCAGCGAGGTGAAGGCCATGTCGCTCGACGAGTCAGAGGACATGAAGATCAAGCACGGTTGCGCCTTGCTCGGTCTCACCGCCGACAACATCGTCATCGAACTGCCGCCCATGCCCGGCCGGCCCGGACGCGAGTTGAGCCGCCGCGACCTGATTGAAATCCTCGAGGCCCGCGCCACTCAGATCTTCCAGTACGTCGAGCGTTTCCGCGTCGATTACTCGCGCGGCATGAGCATGCACGAAGGCATTGTTCTCTGCGGCGGCGCCACCCAGATGGAAGGTATCGTCGAGGTGGCCGAACGCGTGCTTGGATGCCAGGCGCGCCTCGGCTTTGTCCGCGGAGTCGATCAGATCCCCGAGGAATTGGCGACGCCGGAGTGGACGACGGCTGCCGGCCTGGCGATGTATTCGGCTAGGCTCAAGCAGCGCAAAGGCCGCTCGGCGGGCCCGCGATTCCTGAATCTTTTCTCCAACCGCGCCTGAGAGGTTGCACAATGGAAAATATGGACGCTTTCGATTCATTGAAGTTCGAAATCACCGACGAGGCTCTCGGCGGAACCCGCATCAAAGTGATCGGCGTCGGCGGCGGCGGTTCGAACGCCGTCAACCGCATGATGGACCTTGGCGTCACTGGAGTCGAGTTCTACGTCCTGAACACCGACGCCCAGGCGCTGCGCGCGTCCAAGGTGCCGAACAAGATCGCCTTGGGCGCCCGCATCACGCACGGACTCGGCGCCGGGTCGGATCCCGAAATCGGCCGCCAGGCCGCGCTTGAGGACACCGACCGTATTATCGAGATCCTCGAAGGCGCCGACATGGTCTTTGTCGCAGCCGGACTTGGCGGCGGCACTGGCACCGGCGCGGCCCCCGTGATCGCCGCACTCGCCAAGGAACTAGGCGCCCTCACCGTGGCCGTCGTCACCCGGCCCTTCCAGTTCGAAGGCCCCCGCCGCCTGCGTCAGGCCGAGCGCGGGCTGGCCGAACTGCACGCCACAGTCGATACCGTCATCTCGATCCCCAACGACCGGCTCGTCGATCTTGTCCCACGCGGCACCAGTTTCTTTGAAGCCTTCCGCATGGCCGACGATGTCCTGCGCCAGGGCGTTCAGGGCATCAGCGACATCATCACCACGCCTGGGCTGATCAACCGCGACTTCGCCGACGTCAAGGCCATCATGCTCGGCATGGGCTTCGCCGTCATGGGTACGGCATCGGCCACGGGCGAGGGCGCCGCGCTCGAGGCGGCCAGGAAGGCGATCGCCTGTCCGCTGCTCGATGAGGGCGGCCTCAAGGGCGCGCGCGCCGTGCTGCTCAATATGACCGCCTCGACGTCGCTCGGCTTGCACGAGATGCAGGAGGCATGCGAACTCATCCGCACCGCCACCGAGAATCCCGAAGTCCAGATCAACTTCGGACTTGTTCCCGACGAAGACCTCGGCGACGAGGTGAAGATCACTGTCATCGCCACTGGCTTCGAACGCACAGACCTGCCGCAAGTCGATGCGCCCGCCATCTCGGGCCGAATACAGACGCCGCGAGCGTTCTCCTCCGAACCCACGCCCGTCCGCGCCGTGCCGTCCACGCCATTGTTTGACGATGAGCCCGAACTGGCCGGCGACCCCTTGCCGGATCAGATCCCCATCTCCACCGGCGAACGGTCTGATGTCATCGAGATCGAAGCCGCCGAACCGCAAGACTTAGATGAACAGCCCGCACCCGCCGAAGCGGTCTTCGACCTCGACTTCGCCGAGCCGCCGCCCCGGCTTGCCGAGCGTCCTGCCGCCCCCGCGCAAGCACCTCCAGCGGAACCCCAGGCCGCCGAGGATGTCTTCGATTTCGACGACATCGATACGCCTGCGTTCCTCAAGCGTGAAAGGAAGCTCTTCCAATGAGCCCTGCCGCCGCAGCCTCGGGCCGGCTTGTTCTGCGTGGCGGCAAACCCCTGACCGGCGAGGTCCCGGTGCGCGGCGCAAAGAACGCCCTGCCCAAGATCATGGTCGCCTCGCTGCTTACCGGCGAGGACTGCACATTGCGTAACGTCGCCGACGTCGCCGATGTCGCCATCGTCTCTGAGCTGATCGAAGCCATCGGCGGCACGGTCGAACGGCCCGAACGCGGCGTCATCCGCATCCGCCCCGGCAACATCCAGCCCATGGAACGCAGCGTCTTGCGGGAGTTTTCAGGACGCAGCAGAATTCCAATCCTCACCTGCGGCCCGTTGCTCGCCCGCTTCGGCGATGCGCCGGTGCCCTCCCTTGGCGGTTGCCGCATCGGCCAGCGGCCCGTGGATTTCCACCTCAACGCGCTCCAGCACATGGGCGCCACCCTGCATGAAGAGGCCAGCGCCTCCCACCTCACCTGCGAGCGACTCCAGGGAGCAAAGATCAAACTGGAGTTCCCCTCCGTTGGCGCCACCGAACAGGTGATTCTCGCCGCGGTCCGCGCCGAGGGCGTCACCGAACTCTCCAACGCCGCCATCGAACCCGAGATCATGGACCTCATCATGGTCCTGCAGAAAATGGGCGCTTACATCTCCGTCGATGTCGACCGCGTCATCACCATTGTCGGAGTCAGGCAACTCCACGGTTACGACCACACCGCCCTGCCGGACCGTCTGGAAGCCGCATCCTGGGCCTGCGCCGCCGTCTCCACCGACGGACGTATCTTCGTCCGAGGCGCGCGCCAGGTGGACATGATGACGTTTCTGAACAAGTACCGCCAGATCGGCGGCGACTTCGACGTCCGCGACGACGGCATCGAGTTCTGGCGCGCGGGCAGCGAGCTGCGCTCCATCGCCCTGGAAACCGACGTTTACCCCGGCTTCACCACCGATTACCAGCAGCCCTTCGTCATCGCGCTCACCCAGGCGCGCGGCATCTCCATCGTCCACGAAACCGTCTACGAGCAGCGCTTTGGCTACATCGAAGCGCTCAACCGCATGGGCGCACAGATCCAGCTCTACCGGGAATGCCTCGGCGGACTCACCTGTCGCTTCGGCCAGAGAAACTGGAAACACTCCGCCGTGATCGCCGGCCCAACGCCCCTGCGCGGCGCCGAGATCCATATCCCCGACCTTCGCGCCGGCTTCTCCTACGTCATCGCCGCCCTTGCCGCACAGGGCGATTCGACGCTCACGAATACAAACCTGATCGATCGCGGCTACGAGAACCTCAACGAGAAGTTGCTGGCCCTCGGAGCCGAGATCGTCTCGGTGGATTAAGACGCCAGCCGCCAAAATCGAACGGCCGGGTCAGGTGTCCGATTGGACGCCGCCCGGCCGTGTCAATTTCAACGGTCTCACGAATGCCGCATCGCGCGGCGCAGGCTAGCAGTCGATGTGATCGGCGAAGAAGTGATCGATCGACGCCCGCATCTGAGCCGTCACGCTGCCCGGCAGTTCGTCCATCTCTTTCCTCGACAGCGGCTGGAAACTCTTCGCCACCCTGATGTTGTAATCCAGGTGCTCGAGCATAGGCATCCCGGCCACGGCCACCGCCACCGGCAGCGTCATCGAATAGCGCAGCAGCATCTCGGGCGTTGTTTTGCCCAGCAGTTTCTCCTGACCGAACACCTTCATCGCCGTCAGGCCCATCTTCTTCTTCAACGCCACCGGCATTGCCACGGCCTCGAATCCCGAAGCGCCCGTCATCCCCTGGCCAACCCGGTTCGACGGCGCCGTGTTGCCGATCTTGGCGATGTTCAGCGCCATCTGCGTGGAATCCAGATCATGGTGTTCCAGCAGCGTCTTCAGCACCTGCGGATTCTGATGGCAGGTCACACCCAGGAACCGCGTCATCTTCTGTTCCTTGGCTTTGAGCATTGCCTTCATCTGGCCGTTCGGCGCTTCGATCTTCGCCAGGTCGTCCTCGTTGCCGAGCGCGTGGATGTGCATCAGGTCCACCTGGCTGACGCCCAGGTTCTTCAGGCTCCGCTCGATGATCCGCATCGTGTCGTCATAGGTCCGGTTGCCGCCGATCTTGGTGACCAGGAAGAAATCCTTCTTGTGCGTCTTCAGGTACTGGCCGATCCACTGCTCACTCTGGCCGTCGCCATACTGCGCTGCCGAGTCGATGTAGTTCACGCCCGCCTTCAGCGCCTTGTCCAACGCCTCGTGGCCCTTCTCCATGTCCTTATACGCCAGCCAGCGCGAACCCGCGCCAAAGCCCAGTAGTGACACCTTCGCGCCGGTCTTGCCCAGCGTCCTCATGGGCATTCCTGTCTTCGGGTCTTTCTCCTGCGCCACCGCCTGGCGCGCCAGCGCCGCCAGCGTTGCCGATTCAATGAAACTGCGCCGGGACAAGCTCATAATGGATCTCCTTGCCCAGAATTGTCTCACATGCTTCCGCGCCAGTGAGACGCGCCGCTTGGCCCCATAAATTACACTGGTAGTTTCACCCGCCATGATCGAGTCCACTCTGTCCGAACTCGAATCCCGTGCGGCCGCTTCAATCGACGCGGCTGCCACGCCCGATTCGCTCGAAACCGCTCGCGTTGAATTCCTCGGCCGCAAAGGCGCTCTCGCCTCCATCGGCAAGGACATGGGCAAACTGCCGCCCGAGCAGCGCGCTGTCGTCGGCAAGATGCTCAACGCCGTCAAGCAAAGCCTCGAATCCCAGTTCGACTCGAAGAAAGCCGCCTTCGACAAAGCCGCGCTCGACTCGCGCCTGGCCGCCGAGTGGCTCGACGTCACCCGCCCGGCGCCCGGCGTCCGGCCCGGATCGCTCCACCCGCTCACCCTCATCCAGCGCGAACTCGAAGACTACTTCACCTCGCTCGGATTCGCCGTCGTCGACGGGCCGGAAGTCGAAACCGAGTGGCACAATTTCGACGCCCTCAACATCCCGGCCACCCACCCTGCGCGCGACGCCCAGGATACGTTTTGGGTGGAAGGCGGCCACGTCCTTCGCACCCATACTTCGCCCGTACAAGTCCGGGCCATGGAGAAGTTCGGCGCGCCGCTGCGCATCATCGCCCCGGGCCGTGTCTTCCGCAATGAAGAGGTGGACGCCTCGCACGAGCACACCTTCTATCAGCTCGAAGGCATGATGATCGACCGCGACGTCTCCATCGCCCACATGCTCTATTTCATGAAGGGGCTGCTGGAGGCGATCTTCAGCCGCGAGGTGACTGTCCGCCTCCGCCCAGGCTTTTTCCCGTTCGTCGAGCCTGGTTTTGAGCTCGACATCCAATGCCTCATCTGCGGCGGCCCCGGATGCCCGGTGTGCAAGCAGAGCGGATGGGTCGAACTGCTGCCCTGCGGGCTGGTCCACCCCAACGTCCTGCGCGCCGGCGGCATCGACCCCGACCAATGGAACGGCTTCGCCTTCGGACTCGGACTCACCCGGCTGGTCATGATGCGCTACGCCATCGACGACATCCGCCACCTCGCCTCGGGCGACCTGCGCTTCCTGCGGCAGTTCTAAATCAGAAAAGGATCTCCGGCCTTGAAGTTCTCATACAACTGGCTCAGCGAACTGCTCGACGGCGCCCTGCCCGGCCCCGCCGAACTGACGCGCCTCATCACCATGAAGACCGCCGAGTGCGAAGGCGTCGAAGCTTTCGCGCCCGCGCTCGCCCACGCCGTCGCCGCCCGCGTTCTTGAAGTCACGCCCATCGAAGGCAGCCACAACGTCCAGGCCCGCATTGACGCCGGCCCCGTGCATGGCGTCAAACAGGTGGTCTGCGGCGCGCCCAACTGCCGCGCCGGCCTGGTGACAGCCTATCTGCCAGCCGGCGCCGAGATCGACGGCCGCGTCATCAGCAAGGTCACCATTTCAGGCGTTGAAAGCGACGGCATGCTGGCCTCGGCCGCCGAACTCTCCATCAACCGCGACCACTCCGGCATCCTCGAAATCGACATCGAGCCCGGCTCGCCGCTGCCCGGCCTTGCCGCCGACCACGTCATCGAGGTCGATAACAAATCGCTCACCCACCGTCCCGACCTCTGGGGCCACTACGGCCTGGCCCGCGAAATCGCCGCCATCACCGGCGCGAAATTGAAGGATCCCGTCAAGGCGTCGCTGCTGCCCGCGGGCGAGCCGCTCTACGCCGTCGAGATCGAAGACCACTCGCTCTCGCCGCGTTACTCGGCGCTGGTTTTTGAAAACGTCACCGTCCAGCCGTCGCCCCTCTGGCTCCAGGCCCGCCTGGAAGCCGCCGGCATGAACGCAATCAACAACATCGTCGATGTGACCAACTACATCGGCGCCGAACTCGCCGAGCCCATGCACGCCTTCGACGCCGACAAGCTCCAGGGCAACACCATCTACGTCCGCCGGGCGAAATCCGGCGAGCCCTACGATGCGTTGAACGGTGAATCCTACACGCTCGAACCTCGCCATCTGGTCATCGCCGACTCGGGCGGCGCCATCGCCCTGGCTGGCGTCATCGGTGGCGCCGGGTCGGCCATCAACAGCGAAACCACCCGCATCGTCCTTGAAAGCGCCAACTTCGACGCGGCCTGCATCCGCAAGACTTCGGCCGAGATGAAACTCCGCACCGACGCCTCGATGCGCTTCGAGAAGGCACAGGACCCCAAAAACACTGTCCGCGCCCTGGCACGCGCCATCGCGTTGTTTGAAATCGTCTCGCCCGGCATCCGCCTCCACGGCGGGATGATCGACAACTTCAAGGCCCCGCCCGCGCCAGCGCCCATCACGCTGCCGATGGAGTGGCTGATTCGCAAACTCGGCCGGCCGATCGAAGCCGCCGAGGTGCGCGCGATTCTAGAATCGCTCGAATTCGGCGTCGCCGAGTCCGCGCCGGGCGTCTTCGAGGTCACCGTGCCCTCCTGGCGCGCCACCAAGGACGTCACCATCAAGGACGACCTGCTTGAAGAGGTCGGCCGCATGGTCGGCTACTCCAGCATCCCGCCGGAACCGCCCTTGAAACCCGTCCAGCGTCCTTGGGTCAACCACGAGCGCCTGTTCCACCACGACCTCCGCCAGAAGGTCGCCGCCCAGGGATTCACGGAGACTTACAACTACTCGTTCGTCTCCGAAGCCATGGCCGCCCGTTTCGGGTTCACCCCGGATCAGCATGTCCATGTGCTTAACCCGATCTCGGTCGAGCAGAGCCTGATGCGTATCAGCCTACTGCCCGGTATTCACCGAAACATCGTCGATAACGCCCGCTACTCCGATGAGTTCCGGCTGTTTGAAATCGGCAACGAAATCCACAAGCGCCAGAGCAATGAGCTGCCGCACGAGGTCCCGCACCTGATGGCCGCCATCCACACCAAGGCCGACGGCTCGGCGGCGTATTACGAACTCAAACGGCTGGCCGAATGCCTCATGCCCGGCTGCGAAGCCGCCCCGGCCAGTTCGTTGGGTTACGAACACTCGGCCCGTGCCGCCGCCATCACCTGGCGGGGCAGGGAAGCCGGCCGCATCTTTGAACTCCACCCGTCGCTGGTCGAATCCGGCCGGGCGTCAGTTCTCGACGCGAACCTCGCTGTTCTGTTCGAACTCGGACCCGCGCCCAAGCGTTATCAGCCTCTACGCCGTTTCCCGTCGTCGTCGTTCGACTTATCCGTTGTCGCCGGCTTGCGCGAATTGACCGGTGACCTCGGCGGTCGGATCCGCGCCGCCGCCGGCGCGAACTGCGACTCGGTCGAGTTCCTCTACTCCTACCAGGGCCACCCCCTGCCCGACGACAAACAGAGCCTCAGCTACCGGATCACCGTCTCGGCGCCAGATCATACGCTTTCGAATGAAGAGCTTACCGGAATCCGGGCGGCAATCATCGAGGCCCTGAAGGCCGCCGGATACGAGTTGAGGGGCTAGACCAGCCGGCGTACGAGCGTAAAAAGGAACCGTACGTGATATAGTCTGGGCGTGACTATCACCGCGTCCAAGCTTCGAGAAAACGTCTACCGGATTCTCGACCAGGTGATCGAAACGGGCGTTCCGGTGGAGATCGAGCGCAAAGGCGTCATCCTGCGCATCGTCGCCGAGACGGCCCCGTCCAGGCTGGACATGTTGGAGAAACGCGACCTGTTCGACGGCGACCCCGACTCCATCATCGATGCCGGCCCGCTCGACAAACCAGGGCCCCGGCCATGATCTACCTCGATACCCACGCCGCCATCCTGCTCGCCGCCGGCGACACGTCGCGGTTCAGCCGGACGGGCCTGCATGTTCTCAGCCGCGAGGACGTGGTGTTGTCTCCGGCCGCCTTGCTCGAATTGGAGACCCTTCACGAGGCCGGCCGGCTCAAGGTCCATGCCCGCGAGGTGGTTGAAATCCTCAGGGCCTCGCTCGCGCTGCGCGTCTGCGATCTTCCTTTTTCCACCGTCGCCGACAAAGCTTTGGACGAAACCTGGACCAGCGACCAGTTCGACCGCCTGATCGTCGCCAACGCCCGGCTGCGCCAGGCGCGCCTGCTGACACGCGACCAGCGCATCGCCGCCCATTACCGCCACGCCTGCTGGTAATCGGTCCGCTCAATCCGTACAATTGGCTGCAGGAGGTCTCATCCTGTGAAAAGAAGGTCCTTTATCGTGTCCTCAGTCGCCGCCGCCGCCTCGGCCGCGCCCAAATCGCAGGTCCCCAAGCGCCCCTATAAGGCCGGGATCGAACTCTCCATCATCGGCTTCGGCGGCATCGTTGCCACCGGGATGCCGCAGTCGGAGGCCGACAGGCGGGTCAAGGCCGCCTATGACCGCGGCGTCAACTACTACGACTGCGCCCCTTCTTACGCCGACGGAGAGGCCGAAATCAAGCTCGGAAACGCGCTTCAGGGCCTCAGAAAGCACGTTTTTGTCGCCGAAAAGACACAGAAACGCGATGCCGCCGGCGCCCAGGCCGAACTCGAGCAGACCCTGCGCCGCTTCCATACCGACCACGTCGATCTCTACCAGTTCCACGCCGTCAGCAGCATGAAGGATGTGGACCAGATCCTCGCCCCTGGCGGCGCCGCCGAGGTCTTCCTCAAGGCGAAGAAAGAGGGGAAAACTCGCTTCCTCGGCTTCTCCGCCCACGACGCCGCCGCAGCAATCCGCCTGATGGATGCCCTGGAACTGGACTCCATCCTGTTCCCCGTCAACTTCAACGCCTGGGAGAACGGCGGCTTTGGACCCCAAATGCTACAAAAGGCGAAATCCAAAGGCATGGCCCGCCTGGCGCTGAAGGCTCTGGCCCTTGGACGCTGGAAACAGGGCGCCAAACGAACTCACCCTAAGTGCTGGTACGAACCTGTCTCCGACCCCGCTCTCGCCAAGCTGGCCCTGCAATTCACATTGAATCAAGAGATTACAGCCGCCGTGCCGCCTGGGGACGAGCACATTTTCGACTTGGCCCTCGATTTGGCCTGTGGTCCTCTACCAAAACTACAAAATTCGGAGTTGGCGCGTCTATCCGAAGCTGCAAGAGCCTCCGAACCCATCTTCCGGGTCTGACAGTTCGTTTGGTTGCGATTTTTCGGGGGCGGCCGCAGATGGCTGCCCCCATTCCCGTCTAGAGAGACTTCAGCAGTTTCTTGAACCTCGGCTCCTCGCGGACAGGGTCGAGGTTGTTGTCGTGCTCGTACCAGCCGCGCTGGCGCAGTCCGCCGGCTGCTGCTTTTTCAAGCGCATCCAGAGCCTTCTTGGCATCGCCCAGCATTGAGAAGATGCAGCCGACGTTGTAGAGCAGCATCGGGTCGTCCGGCCGCAGCGCCTGCGCCCGGCCGGCGAACTGGCGGGCGCGTTCGTTTTGTCCCAGAGCGGCCATGCCGTTGGCGGCCATATACATCGCCCGCACGTCGTCGGGATGGGCCAGAAGGTGTTGCTCGGCCATCTCGATACCCTTCTGCCGCGAAAATCTTGCCTGGTCTGGCTGGCCGAGGTCGTCATAGATCTGGGCCATCAGCAGCCTGGCCTGGAACTCTTCCGGCCTGACCCGGATCGCCTCCAGATACAACTCTACGGCCTTTCCCGCCTCGCCTCGCGCAAACGACTGCCGGGCGTAGAAGTAGTACGCCTCATAGAGGTTCCGGTCCAGGTGGATCGCCTTGCGGAACGCCGCCTCGGCCTCCTCGAATTCAGAGCGCAGCGACAGCGCCAGGCCCCATGAAGCCTGCGCTTGGGCGCTCTGCGGATCGAGTTCGACAGCCCGGCGGCTGGCCCATTCGGCCTGCTCCCTGACAGCCTCGTCGCGGGTGGAATACAGATAGATATACGACCAGCAGTCGGCCAGCCCGGCATAGGCCAGCGGGTAGGCCGGATCCAGTTCCACGGCGCGCGAGAACAGTTGGATGGCGAAGTCCATGTCGCGCGGCCCGTACTGGTAGTAGAACTTGCGGCCGCGCAGGTAGCAGTCGTAGGCCTCGATGTTCCTTGTCGGCGGTGTCAGCCCGGCGGGCTTGGATGCTCCCGCCGGCATGCCGACTTCCAGGGCGTTCACCACTTCGGCGGCGATCTCCTCCTGGACGGCGAAGACGTCGCCCATCTGCTTGTTGAAGGTCTGCGACCAGATCTGGTAACCGTTTTCGGCGCCGGTTAACTGCACCGAAACCCGCAGCACATCGCCCGACTTGCGGATGCTGCCCTCAACCAGCGCGCTGACGCCCAACTTGCGCCCGGCTTCCTTCGTATCCACCGCGCCGCGGAACCGGAACGACGATGCCCGCGAGGCGACCCGGACCTGGCCCAGGCGGCTCAACCGGGTGATGATCTCCTCCGCCATGCCGTCGCAGAAATACTCCTGGTCGCGCTCCCGGCTCAAATCGGCGAACGGCAGCACGGCGACGGCCCGGTGGCGAGTCTCCTCCTCCTCGGCCCGGAGTTCACCGCCGCGCGAGGCCAGCCAGGCATCGAGTTCCTGTTTGAAGGCATACACCGATCCGAGTTTGTCGTGGTGCAGCCGGCGGACGGGCAGATCTTCTTCCCGCTCCCATCGCTGGACGGTCCGGACGCCCCGGTTCAGGTAGGTTGCGATCTCTTTCCAGGATTCGAGCTTTTCCTGCTTGCGCTCCGATCCTGGACTTTCAGTCACCGTGGTGCGCCCCATCTTGGCCCATTCTCCAACTTCGAGTGCGCCAGTCCGCGCCAAAGCGCGCCACGCCGGCGCCGGCCAGCTTTGCCGCTTTCGTCCAGCGCCGCCAAGCCCCACCATCGTTGGTGAGAGCAGTTTCCAAGGACCATCCAATGAACTTCATGACCAAAACAGCGTTACTCCTGGCTACCCTGGCCATCACCGGCCTGCTGACATTATCACCCCTCTGCGCCCAAGTCCGTACCACGGAGTTCTCCGTGCCGTACCAATTTCACGCAGGTAACACCATTCTGCCCGCCGGCGACTACCGCGTCAGCATCGACGCCGGATTGCGCCGCGGCATGATCACCCTGGCAACCGCGGATCTCAGCAGCGCGCTCGTCCTGCTGCCCCAATCCGAATCCACAGGCGAGAACGCGCCCGTCGAAGCCACCGTCGCGCTGGTCTTCCACAGATATGGCGACGACTACTTCCTGCGCCAGGTGAGGCATCACGGAACCGGCCAGGCGCTGAACCTGCATGAGTCGAAGGCTGAGAAAGCGGCGGCGCGGCAAGGCAACTTGCGTCAGGTGGCGCTGGTTCATCCGCGGTAATCCCGACTGTCTGGTGCGCCTTTTGAGCGCTCACCAGTCCTCCCAAAGCGCATGGGACAGGCCCGCTCCGGACCCGCCCCATGCGCCATTTTTTTGCGCCGGCCGGAGCACGGCCCGCTGCGTCCGCCGAACATGACCTAGGGGCCACCCTGTATAATGCGCATTGGGAGACCCCACCTTTCGATGGATGCGCTGAAGAAGAAGCTGCAGGACGAAATCACGGTGCTTGAGTACGAACTTCGCAACGAGTTGCCGAAGGAGATCCTCAAAGCCCGCGCCCACGGCGACCTGCGCGAAAACGCCGAGTTCCATGCGGCCAAGGAGCGCCAGCGCTACGTCGATGCCCGGTTGTCGGGATTGAAGAAGCGCCTCGCTGACCTTTCGCTCGTCAATATGGACAAGATCCCCAGGGACCGCGTCGGACTGGGTTCCACCGTCCTGGTCCTCGATGTGGACAAGGACGAGGAAGTCCGCTATCGGATCGTGGCCAGCGAAGAATCAGACGCCGCCAACAACAAGATCTCCACGTCGTCGCCCATCGGCAAGGCATTTCTGGGCAAGAAAGTGGGCGACGAGGTGACGGTGGTGATTCCAAGCGGAAAGCGCCAGTTCGAGATCATCGAACTGGCCACGATCCACGACCTGGCGGAGTAGCGCAGTATGACCTTTACCAAGGCGATCGGCGTAGGCGCCGGCGCAATCATCAAGCTGATTGTCAAGGCGTTGGCGTTGTCCAGGATCAGCCCCAACGCGCTCACCCTGATCGGGCTGCTGATCAATATCTATGCCGCCGTGCTGCTGGCCCAGGGCCGCTTCCTTGCCGCCGGGCTGGTGATCATCGGCGCCGGCATCTTCGACATGGTGGACGGCCGCGTGGCCCGCGCCACCGGCCAGGTGACGCGCTTCGGCGGCTTCTTCGATTCCGTCATCGACCGCTACTCCGACCTCGCCCTGCTGATGGGCCTGCTGGTCTACTACGCCAACGTCGGACGCAACTTCTATGTCGTCCTCACCGCAGTCGTCATGACCGCCTCGGTGATGATCTCCTACACGCGGTCGCGGTCCGAGAACACCATCCCGTCCTGCAAAGTCGGCTTCCTGGAACGGCCCGAGCGCATCGTCCTGTTCATCATCGGCGCGCTGTTTGACCGTATGGCGCCTGTGCTCTGGGTGATCGCCGTGGTCGGAAACATCACCGTCATCCACCGCATGTGGCACACCTGGCTGGTGACCAAGGCGATGGACCAGAAGGAACCGGCCGGTTCCTGATCAGCTCTCCAAAATCACGTAGGCAAGGCCCAACTGCGCCGTGTGCGTCAGGCTGAGGTGGATGTGTTTCACCGCCAGCCGTGAAGCGAACTCCGCCGCCACGCCATGCAATTGCAGCGTCGGCCGTCCGGAGGGCAGATTGATCACCTCAAAGTCCTGCCAGCGGACGCCCCGGCGCCATCCAGTGCCGATCGCCTTCATGCCCGCCTCCTTGGCGGCGAACCGCGCGGCGTAACGCTCGTATTTGTTCGCCTTACGTTCCACATAGGCGATCTCGGACTCGGTATAGATACGCTTCAGGAACTTCTCGCCGAACCGCTCCACCGACTCGCGGATGCGGTCCACCTCAGCCAGGTCCACTCCCGTGCCTACAATCATTGCCTGTCTGCGCTCCTTCCCCTAGTCGAAGATCACGGTCTTGTTCGAATACGCCAGGATGCGATGTTCGAGATGCCAGCGGACAGCCCTGGAAAGGACCACCCGTTCGACATCGCGCCCCTGGCGGACCATGCCGGCCACGCTGTCGCGGTGCGACACACGCACCACATCCTGCTCGATGATCGGCCCGTCGTCGAGCACCTCGGTGACGTAATGGCTCGTGGCGCCGATCAGTTTCACTCCGCGCTGATGGGCTGCGTGATAGGGTTTCGCCCCGCTGAACGCCGGCAGGAACGAATGATGGACGTTGATGATCCGGCCCGGAAAGCGGGCCACGAAATCGCCTGACAGCACTTGCATGTAGCGCGCCAGGATCACCAGGTCCACGCCCTCCTCGTGCAGGATTTCCATCTGGCGGCGCTCGGCTTCGGCCTTGTCCTGCTGCGCCACCGGGATGCGCTCAAACCGCACACCGTGGAAGCGGGTGAGCGGTCCGGCGTCATCGTGGTTGCTGACCACCACGCGCAACTCGCCCGGCAGGTCCTGTGTGGAGAAGCGCTCGAGCAGGTCCGAGAGGCAGTGAAGCTGTTTCGACGCGAACATGGCCACTTTGAGGGGCTTCGACGAATACTTGACCCGCCAGTTCATGTTGAACCTGCCGGCGATCGGAGTGAACGCGGCGGCAAAGCCAGGTTCGTCCAATGCGAAGTCGGCCAGATCCCATTCATTGCGCATGAAGAACAGGCCTTGCTCGTCGTCGCGGTGCTGGTCAGAGTGCAGGATGTTGGCGCCGTGTTCGTACAGGAACCCGGAGACCGTGGCCACCAGGCCCTTGGCGTCGGGGCAGTCGATAAGCAGTGTGGCGGTACGGCGCGGCCGGGTGGGTGATGCCATTCTACTGATGCTACCCCCTCACGCCTTCAACGGCGTTTCGCAAATCAGCGTCACCGGCCCCTCGTTCACCAGATGGACGCTCATCATCGCCTGGAAGACGCCTGTCTCGACCTTCAACCCACGGGCGCGGGCGCGCTGGACGAAGTACTCGTAAAGCCGGTTGGCCTCATCGGGCGGAGCGGCGTCGTCGAAACTGGGACGGCGGCCGCGGCGGGTGTCGCCGTAAAGGGTGAACTGAGAAACCACCAGCAGGGCGCCGCCGGATTGCTCGACGCTGAGGTTCATCTTGCCGTCAGAGTCAGGAAAGATTCGCAGGCCGGCGATTTTGTCCACCAGCCAGTCAGCCGAGGGTTCATCGTCGCCCTTGCCCACGCCCAGCAGGACCATCAGGCCCAGCCCGATGCTGCCTGTGATATTGCCATCCACCTCAACCCGTGCTTCGGATACTCGTTGAACGACTGCTCTCATCCCATGTAGTCCAAATAAATCCTCAGTCCGATCTATTGGCTTCACGCAACCTTGCCGATAGGACGATCATGATATTCCGTCGAAAGCGGCGAGATAGCCTGCCGAGCGGCTTCTTCCGATTCTCCCACGGCCAGCGGAGCGTCCATGGCCATGGCGACGGGGATTTCATCCGCCTGCATGACGAAAACGGCGTGGAGTGGCGAGGCACAGCCGAGCGTCAGGACGACGGCACCATCCGCTACCGCTTCCGCGACAACGAAGACAACTATGCCTCGGGCGTCTCGGACGGCTACGGCATCATCCTGCGCGACGCCCGCGGCAACACCTGGCGGGGCTTTATCGACTAAGCCCAGCTCACGGCCGGTTCAGGTACTTCTTATACAGCCGCGTGTGCTTGGACTCCAGGTCCACCTGGCGGCCTTCGATGAACATCATCTTGATCTGCGTACGGATCTCCAGCGGGTCGCCGTCGGTCACGATCAGGTCGGCCAGTTTGCCGGTTTCGATCGATCCGGCCTTCGCGGCGACGCCCAGGATTTCGGCGGCGTTCAAGGTGACCGACTTCAGGGCCACATCCTTCGGCAACCCGAAATTCGCCGCTTGGCCGGCCTGATAAGGCAGGTTGCGGGCAAATTGTGCGCCGAAGCTGGCGAAGCAGAACTTGACGCCGGCATCGTTCAGCCGGGCGGCCAGAGTGTAGGGCTCGTCGTAGGCGGCGTCATCGTCGAGCGGCGTATCGTAAGGTGAACCAAGGATGACGGGGATCTTCTTCTCCGCCAGCACCTTCAACTGGTCGCCCGGATCGCGGACGCCGGCCACGATCAGTCTGAATCCTTCCTTGGCGGCGAACTCGATGGCGGTGCGGATCTCTCGCTGCCGGGCGGCGTTGATCAGCACAGGCGATTTGCCATCAAGCACCGGCAGCATGGCCTCGTAACGGAGGTCGGTTTTCAGAGACGCGTCTTTGGCGAGTTTGGCGGTGCGGTAACGGCGGGCGTCTTCGAGGAAGCCACGCAGGGTGCGCATCTGGGTTTCGAAGTTGCGCCGGCCCTCGCTGTATGAGCCGCGGCGGACCTGCATCGTCGCCGGATCGAAGGAAGCCGCTGCCGACATCGTGGGCAGCCGCATCATCATGGCGGCGCTTTGCTCGACGCGCATCTCCTCCCACGTCCAGCCGTCCAGGTGCATCAGCGAGGCCTGGCCCTGAATGAATCCACCACCGCCGCCGCGGCCGCTTCCGGGCGTCGCCGGTAGAACCAGGACTGACGTGATGCCGTTGGCGCGGGTCACTGGGATGTGGTCGCTTTCCGGGTTGACCGCGACCGCCGAGCGCAGTTGCGGATTGAAGTCGCCCACTTCGTTGTAATCGGTCGTTTCGCGGACCGATGAGATTTCGGCGATGCCCACCATCGTGCCGGCGTCGATCATGCCGGGATAGACATGCAGGCCCTTGGCGTCAATCACGCGGACCTTGGCCTTGCTGGTGATCTTCGCGCCGATCTCGGCGATCTTGCCGTCAACCACAAGCACCGAGGCGTTTGAAACGTCCGGCCCGGAGACCGGATGGACGGTCACGTTGCGCAATAGGAACGAATTGTCGGCGGCCTGGAGGGTGGCGGCGGCCAGTGCGGCGGTCATGAAGAGAGAGAGTCTCATTGGGGCCTCCGGGCGCTGTCGTTGGCAGCGGCGTCAAGGTCGAGCGATTCGCTTTCGGCGCTGCCTGGACGGGCCGTGGGCGGTTTCGCGCCGGCCGGGCGCTGGGGCGCGTTGCGCTTCTCGTCGGCTTTTTCCTTTTCGATCAGGCCGTTCTTCAGGGCGGCTTTCTTGCCGCGCTCGGCCAGGTCCTGTTCGCGGTCAAAATAAAGCTGGCCATCGATGTAGACGTGCTGGACCTTCGAGTAAATCGACAGCGGATCGCCGTCGTAGATGGTCAGGTCGGCATGCTTGCCGGCTTCGATGGAGCCGACGTATTTGTCGATGCCCATCTGTTTGGCGGCGTTGATGGTGATCATCGCCAGGGCTTCGTCTTCGGTGACGCCGCCGTATTTGACGATCTTGGCCGCTTCGAGGTTCAGCCGCCGCATCAGTTCGGCGCCCGAGGCGTCGTCTGAGTTCAGGCTCACCAGCACGCCCTTCTTCTGCAGTATGGCGGCGTTATAGGGGATGGCGTCGACCACTTCCATCTTGTACCCCCACCAGTCAGAGAACGTCGACGCGCCGGCCCCGGCCTCGGCGATCTCCTTGGCCACCTTGTAGCCTTCCAGAACATGTTGCAACGCGGCGATCTTGAAGCCAAACTCCTGCGAAACGCGCAAGATCATGAGGATCTCGTCGGCGCGGTAGGCATGGGCGTGGACGAGTCGCTTGCCTTCGAGCACCTCCACCAGCGGCTCGAGCTTCATGTCCTTGCGCGGAGCCATCGCCGCCATGCCCTTGGCCCGCTTGGCCTCGTACTCTTTCCAGGCCGCCTGATACGCTTTCGTTTCGACAAATGCCGAGCGGATGACGTCTTCAACGCCCATCCGAGTGCCGGGGTAGCGCAACTGCTGCTGCTGGCCGAACTGCGACTGGCCGCCCTGGCCCTGGCGCTTCGGATTCTCGCCGAGCGCCATCTTGATGCTGGGCGGCGCCTCTTTCATGATCAGCCCCGCTGCGTCCTTGCCCCAGCGGTTCTTAAATGCGACGTTGAGTCCGCCGATGGCGTTCGCCGAACCATGCAGACTGTTTGAAATGGTTACCCCGCCGGCTAGGGCGTCGTAGATGCTCCTGCTTTCGGGGTTCAGCATCTCGGTGACATCCACCATCGACGAAACCGAGACGCTGCCTTCGTTGATCGAATCCAGGGCGATGTGCGTGTGGCAGTCGATGATGCCGGGGATGACGTGCTTGCCGTTCAGGTTCACCACGCGTGCGCCGGGCGGGGCCATGACGGTTTCGCCCACCGCCGTGATGAGTCCGTTCTGGACCGCGATCGCGCCCGTGAATGTGCCCTTGGTCACGGTATGGATCCGCGCGTTCTGGAAGATGATGGCCTGTTGGGCCGAGGCCGAAATGGCAAGTGCGAAAAGGATCGCCAGGGTTCTCATCGGTTCACCTCATCGTTGTTCTCGGCTGCGTCGCCGGGTCTGCGGCCTCCGCCGGGTGCGCCGCCTGCAGGGGCAGGGGCTTCAGGGGCCGGTGCGTATTTCACGCCGTCGATGAAGACCATTTCGACCTTGGACGAGGCATCGAACAGGTCGCCCTTGACGACGGCAAGGTTGGCGATCTTGCCGGTTTCGATCGATCCGATGCGGCGGTCGAGCGAGTAGATGCGGGCGGCGTTGATTGTAAGCGCGGCGATGGCGTCCTCTTTCTTCAAGCCCGCGTCGATGGACTTTTTGACGGCTTTCACCAGGTCGGCCGGCGAGTCCAGCCCGTCGGAGGTAAAGGCGAACGGAACGCCCGCTTTGGCGAGTTCAACCGGCGATGAGGGCGCCTTGTCGCGGGTTTCCAGCGTCCGGTAGGTGTCTTTGAACTCCGGGTCGGCATCGCGTTCCTTCGTGGGCCATTTCACATTGACGATGACCGGCAGGTTGGCAGCCTTGATCAGGTCCACCGAGCGGAACGCCTCATGGCCGCCATAGAGCACGACAGGCGTTTTCAGTGCGGCGGAGAAGGTGATCATGCGTGCGATCTCCACCCGGCTCGACGCCGGCAGCAGCACCCGCCGCGCGGCCAGCACGCCCTCGGCGGCGCGGTCGTAGGCCGGCCGCGGCCCGGCCTGCGGGTTCTTCTCGTACGTCTCCAGCGCAGACTTGTACCACTGCGCGTCCATCCAAAGCTGGCGGACATAGGCCATCACGCCCATCAGCGAACTGGGGAATCCGCCGCCCCCGCCACCGCGCCCGGAGCGCATCGCGACATACAGGCCCGTGGAGGCGTCCAGCACCATGGCCCCGCTGGTTGCGCCGCCCAGATTGATGGCCGCGCCATGCCCGGCGACGATGCCGTCCTTCGGAAACGTGACGGCCGTGGTGAAGCCCGCCGACCTTGCCGTGTCCAACCGGCGGTCCGATGCCTGCACCAGATCGGCGGCGCGCACCCAGGATGACGTTTGTGGACGGTCCTCCGGCCCGCGCGAGCGGGGCTGGGCGGGCTGAGCCTGCGCTCTCGCCCCGGCCGATGCGCCGGCGGGTCCAGCGGTTGGAGCCGCTGACGGCAGGCCCCAGGAGCTGAGGGCGTCGATCAATCCAGGGTAGACGGTCAGGCCGGCGCCTTCGATCACCCACGCCCCGGCGGGCGCCTGCACCGATGGCCCCACATCGGCGATCAGGCCGTTGCGGATCAGGACCGAACCCTTGTCGATAACAGGTCCGGCGGCGGTCACAATGCGGGCATCCTTGATCAGAACAGGCGATCCTGGAGACTGCGCAGTGAGCAGGGGAAGCTGCGCCAACGCGAGTACGCCGAGCGCGAGAGAGCGAAGACTCATATTAGTACGCCATTCTAACTAAACTGGAGAGAGCACATGGCTACCCAAAAACCTATCCGGTACCGCGACGCGGGCGTCAACATCGACGAGGCCGACCGAGCGGTCGGCTTCATCAAGCAGTCTGCCAGGAAGACGTTCACCAGCCGGGTGATGACCGACATCGGAAGTTTCGGCGCCGGATACAAGCTGACCGGCTATAAGCGCCCGGTGCTCATTTCCTCCGCCGACGGCGTGGGCACGAAGCTGAAGGTGGCCTTTATGGCCGGCAAGCACGACACCGTCGGCCAGTGCCTTGTGAACCACTGCGTCAACGACATCGCCGTGCAGGGCGCCGCGCCGCTGTTCTTTCTGGACTACTTCGCCGTCGGCAAGTTGAGCGCCGACGTCGCCGGGCAGGTTGTCGCCGGACTCGCCAAGGCCTGCGGCGAAAACGGCTGTTCGCTGATCGGCGGCGAGACGGCCGAAATGCCGGGCATGTATACCGAAGGCGAGTACGACCTCGCCGGCTTCATCGTCGGCGCCGTGGAGCAAAGCCGCCTGCTGACCGGCAAGAAACTGAAAGCGGGCGACCTGCTGCTGGGCCTGCCCTCAACCGGCCTGCACACCAACGGCTATTCGCTGGCCCGCAAGCTGTTCTTCGAGGTCGCCGGATTCAAGGTCAACACCTTCATCAAGGAACTCGACTGCACCGCGGCCGAGGAACTTTTGAAGGTCCACAAGAGCTACCTGACGCCGATTCAGAAACTGATGGCCGCCGGCGCACTAGGCGGCGCGGCGCACATCACCGGCGGCGGAATCACCGACAACACGCCGCGCATGCTGCCCGCCGGGCTGGCGGCCGAGATCAAGCTGGGATCCTGGCCCGTGCTGCCGGTCTTTGAACTGCTGCGGCGGTTGGGCTCGGTTCCCGACGACGATTACCGCCGGACGTTCAACCTCGGCCTGGGCATGATTCTGGCCGTGCCTGAGGCCAAGGCCGACAAGGCGACGAAGATTCTCAAGCGGCTGAAACAGCCGTATTATGAGGTCGGGCGCGTGGTGAAACAGCCGCGCGGCAAGAAGGAGCGCGTGATCTACAAATGAAACGGCTGGCGATTCTGTTGTCAGGGCGGGGATCGAACTTCGAAGCCATTGCCCGCAATGTCAGCGAAGGCAAGCTGCATGCCGAAATCGCCGTTGTGGTGTCGAACAATCCCGATGCCAAGGGGCTGGGGACGGCCGCCAGGCTGGGTTTGAAGACGCTCTGCCTGCCGTCGAAGGGCGTCGATACCGACGTCTGGGCGGCCGGCGCGGTCGAGGCGCTGCGGCCGTTTGAGGTAGATCTCGTCTGCCTGGCCGGATTCATGCGCCGCGTGGGTGGGCCGCTGCTGGTGGCCTATGCAGGCCGCATCCTGAACATCCACCCGTCGCTGCTGCCCAGTTTTCCGGGCCTGCATGTCCAGCAGCAGGCGCTCGACTATGGCGTGAAATACTCCGGCTGCACGGTGCATTTTGTCGACGCCGGACTGGATACGGGCGCAATCGTTCAACAGGCCGCGGTTGAAGTGAAAGACGCCGACGACGCTGATACGCTGGCGGCGCGGATCCTGGTGGAGGAACACCGCATTTACAGCGAAGCGATTGCGCTGGTGCTGTCGGGGCGGTTCAAGATCGATGGCCGGCGCGTGGTGGAGAACATGCGCGAGGCCCAAACTCGAACGGCCGGCATTTGATTTCCAGTTCCCAGTTCTGAAAAGCTCTTTAGTGTCCATGGTTGAGCCGTCAATCCCCAGACTCGCGCTGCTGGCTCTGTTGCTCGCCGGCGTATCAGGCCAGGAGCGGAAAGCTCAGGTGCTGGAGTTTCAGGCCCCGGCAGGCGAACGGCCCGCGGCGCGCCGTGTCGGCGCCGAGAGCATCCTGCCCGGCGGCCGGATGATCGAACCGCTGGGCCGGCAATACGCCACAGGCCCGGGCGCATTCGGATTGGCGATCTCGCCCGGCGGCAAGTTTGTTGTCACCGCCGACGGAGGTCCGAACCGCTATTCGCTCACCCTGCTCGACATGACCGAAGACCCTTGGCGGCTTTCACGTTTGGACGCCAAACACCGAGACGATAAGCCCACGCCCGGCGACGACGACGACTGGCGCAGCGTCTTCCTCGGCCTGGCCTGGGAGGACGATTCGCGCCTGTTCGCCTCGGAAGGCAATTCGGGCCGCGTCCGTCATGTCTCGATTCCGTCGGGCCGTATCCTGGGCCATTTCCACCTCAACCAGGGCGATTGGAAAGACTCCTACTCGACCGATATCGCCTATGACGGCGAGCGCAAACTGCTGTTTGTCGCCGACCAGGCCAATTTCCGCGTGGCCGTGTTCAGCACCCGCAACCGCCAGATGCTGGCCAGCGTGAAAGTGGGCCGGCTGCCGTTCAAAATGGCGCTGTCGCCTGACCGCAAACGGCTGTATGTGACCAACCTCGGCATGTTCGAATACAAGGCCCTGCCCGGCGTGTTGAAGGACGATCCGGTGGGTACGGGCCTGCCGTTCCCGGCCTTCGGCTTCCCGTCCGAGGAGGCCGAAAAGGGCGTGCGGCGTGAGACCGCGCGCGGGCCGGTGGACGTCCCCGGATTGGGCGACCCGAACGTGCCTGAATCGAATTCGCTGGCCGTTCTGGATGTTTCGGCCGAATCGGCGCCGAAACTGATCGCACTGGTCAGGACAGGGGAGCCTTTTGGAGCGAAGTCAATCGGCGGGTCGTCTCCCGCGGGCGTGGTGGCGACGGCCAATGATATCTACGTCGCCAACGGCAATCAGGATACGATCAGCGTCATTGACGCGGTGACCCTGCGCATCCGCGCCACAATCCCCATTCGCATCCCGCGCCTGGAACAGTTTCGCGGCATCCTGCCGCTGGGCATGGCCATCGATGCCGACAATGGCCGCCTGCTGGTGGCCGAAGCGGGCATCAATGCCGTCGCCGTTATCGACATGGGGCAGAACAAGGTGATCGGCCACCTGCCCGTCGGGTGGTTTCCCACCGCGGTCGGGCTGCACAAAGGCCAAGTCTTCGTGGCCAGCGCCAAGGGCCACGGCACGGGTCCGAATGCCAGCAAGAGCGGACGTCTGGAGGAGAGTTTCCAGGGCATGCTGCGGCGCGGCACCATCAGCGTGTTCCCGGTCCCGATGCCGCGGGCCATGCCGCTACACACGGGCCGCGTGATGAGCTTGAACGGTTTTGTCCGCAGCCTGGCGCGCCAGGCGCAGATGCCCATCGACGTCCGCCACGTGGTGTTGATCGTCAAGGAGAACCGGACCTACGACGAGGTCTTCGGCGACCGGATGGAGGCCTCGAACGGTCCGCTGCGAGGCGCCCCCGAACTGGCCCGGTTGGGCCGCAGCGGCTGGATCACGCAAACGCCCGGCAGCCTGAAGGTGCGGGCCTACAAGCGTTACTACAACCTCACGCCAAACCATCATGCGCTGGCTGAGCGCTTCGCGTTCAGCGACAATTTTTACGCCGATTCCGAGGTTTCGGTGGACGGCCATCACTGGCTGGTCGGGTCCTATCCCAACGCCTGGACCGAAAGCTCCCTCATGGCCGCCTATGGCGGGCAGAAGGACTTCCGCCTGCCCACCGAGGCCCCCGGACGCCTGCTGTTTGCCCAATCCAATTCCAGCCTGCATCCAGAAGAACAACTGGAAGCCGGCGCCCTCTGGCACCACCTCGAACGCCACGGTCTCGAGTTCCGCAACTACGGCGAGGGCTTCGAGCTCGCCGGCGTGGTCGAGGATCCAGGCGAAAAACCCACCGGGGCGCGCTTTGTCACCAACGTGCCGATGCCCGATCCCCTGTTCCGGAACACGTCGCGCGACTACCCTGGCTACAACATGAACATCCCGGACCAGTACCGCGCCGATCAATTCATCAAGGAGATCGAGGAGCGCTACGTGAAGCCGGGCCGCGATCTGCCGCGGTTCATCTATATTCACCTGCCGAACGATCACATGGCCAAGCCGCGCCCCGCCGACGGCTATCCGTTCGAGGTGTCCTATGTCGCCGACAACGACTACGCACTCGGTCGAATCGTCGAATACCTTTCCCATTCGCAGTGGTGGAAACGGATGGCGGTTTTCATCACCGAGGACGACGCACAAGGCGGCGTCGATCACGTGGACAGCCACCGGACGGTGATGCTGGCGGTGAGCCCGTGGGTGAAGCGCAACTACGCCTCGCATGTGAACGCGAGTTTCCCTGGTCTGCTGAAGACCGTCTTCCGTTTGCTTGGCATGCCGCCTTTGAACCTCTATGACGCCGCGGCGTCGGATCTGTCCGATGTCTTCACGTCGGCTCCCGATTTCCGGCCCTACAAGGCCGTCCGGCCAGATCCCGATATCCTGATCCCGGACAACGTGAAGGACCCGCTCGACCCCCAGCCTCAGCCGCCAATGGATGCGCCGTCGTACTTGCGCGAACAACACCGCCGGCAGTAGAGCCATGTAGTACACTAATGGGTAGGCGAGTCACACCCGGTGGGCGCAAGCCCACTTTTTTATTGAGACACGCCTTTGGTTGATGAAGATGGCCGAAACGCCCACGCAGGAATGGACCGCGAAGGTGACTGAGATCGCCGAGCGGGCCGTTGTGCGCGAAGGCATGGAACTGTGGTCGGTGGAGTGTCTCGGCGCGGGTAAGTCCCGTATTGTGAGGATCTTTATCGACAAGCCGGGCGGTGTGACTCATGGCGACTGCGAGCTGATCTCGGAACAGGTGAGCGCGATGTTGGACGTGGATGACGCCGTTCCGGGCAAGTCCTACAACCTCGAGGTCTCCAGTCCAGGAGTCGAGCGCAAACTCCGCCATGAAGCCGACTTTAGACGCTTCGCCGGGGAAAAGGCGCGAGTCTC
This sequence comes from Bryobacteraceae bacterium, assembly GCA_014860455.1. Lineage (GTDB taxonomy): Bacteria > Acidobacteriota > Terriglobia > Bryobacterales > Bryobacteraceae > PNKE01. The sequence continues at coordinate 59,553 of JACZJQ010000339.1, forward strand.
GCTCCGCGAGGCCGTCAACGGCCAGCGGCGGTTCGAGGGACGAATCGCTGGACTGGACGAGGACGGCTCGATCGTCCTTGAAACCGGGACATCAACCTCCATCCGTTTCAGGATGGAAGATTTAGAGAAAGCAAATCTGAAATTCGATTGGTAAGGGCCCGAAACAGGGGCTTCAAACCAACGGCAAAGGAGAGCGACGAGCTTGGCTTCCATTCAGCAGTCTATCGAGATCCTGAGCAAGGAGAAGGGCATCGACCCGCAGATTGTCCTCGACGCCGTCAAGGACGCCATGCTGGTCGCCGCGCGCAAGCAGTTCCGCACCGAGGAGGATCTTGCCGCCGACTTCGACCCCAAGACAGGCGCAATCACGATCTATGTCGTCAAGGCCGTGGTGGAGCAGGTCGAGCAGTCGCTGAACCAGATCACGCTTGAGGATGCGCAGGCTATCGACCCCGAAGTCCAGTTGGGCGGGCAGGTGCGAATCGCCCGGCCGACCGAGGCGCTGGGCCGCATCTCGGCGCAGACGGCCAAACAGGTGATCCTGCAGAAGGTGCGTGAGGCCGAGCGCGAGAATGTCTTCGTCGAGTTTTCGAGTCGCGTGGGCGACCTGGTGAACTGCGTCGTGAAGCGCATCGAGGGCCAGGACCTGGTGGTGGATCTGGGCAAGACCGAGGCCCGGTTGCCGAAAAAGGAACAGTCGAGACTGGAGTCGTTCAGCATCGGCGAACGTGTGCGCTGCGTCATCAGGTCGGTGGAAAAGACGGGCAAGAACGCCGGGGTGATGGTGTCCAGGGCCGCGGCGGAATTCGTAATGCGGCTGTTTGAACAGGAAGTGCCCGAGATCTACGACGGCACGGTGATCATCCGGGGCTGCGCGCGCGAAGCCGGCGAGCGGACCAAGATCGCCGTCCTGAGCCGTGACCGTGACGTGGATTGCGTCGGCGCCTGCGTCGGCATGAAGGGCATGAGAGTGCAGTCGATCATCCGCGAACTACGTGGCGAGAAGATCGACATCATCGAGTTTTCCGAAGACCCGGCCGTCTTTGCCACCCATGCGCTGAGTCCCGCCCGCATCTCACGCGTTGCCATCATCGACAGCATGGAACGGCACATGGAAGTGATTGTCGAGGACGCGCAACTTTCGCTGGCCATCGGCAAAAAGGGCCAGAATGTCCGCCTGGCGGCGAAGTTGATGGGCTGGAAGATCGACATCAAGACCGAGGAAGAGAAGCGCCAGGAAGTGGAGGCGACCATGAACTCCATGGCGGCCACGCCCCTGTCGCATTTGACGGCTTACGGGTTGCACGACAGCATCGTCGGAGCGCTGTTTGCCGGCGGTGTGGCGACGGTGGAGAAGGTGGGGGCGATGACGCCCGAGGAGTTGGAGAGCATCGAAGGCGTGACGCCGGAGATGATTCACGAGGTGGTTCTGGCCGTGAACGCCTACTACAGCCAGCCCTACCCAGGGCAGGCCGAGGCGGTTGCGGAGGCAGTCGCGGCGGAGTCTGTGGCGGCGCCGGCGGCCAGCGATGAAGCCGTCGAGAACGCCGCCGAAGCCGTCGAAATCCCCGCCGAGGCCGTCGAGAACGCCGCCGAAGCCGTTGAGATCCCAGCCGAGGCCGTCGAGACCGCCACCGAAGCCGTCGAGAGCGCAGCCGAAGCAGGGAAAGATCCGGAAGTGAAAGATGGCGAAGGGTCCAATGACGGGGAATCTGATACCATGGGAGCCTCGGGTCTTGCTGTCGAACAATCCTGACGGGTATACAATCGCTTCGGAGAGTGTGCCGTACGGAGTAGGCAGGGAAGGCTCGTGGTCCGCCGCCTCGCGGCGAGGCTGTAGACGTCCGTAATTATGAAGAAACGCATCAACGAACTGGCAAGAGATCTCGAGGTGAAGCCCGGAGTTCTGCTCGATCTCCTCCACGAGATGGGCCACGCTGACAAGAAGACTCACTCCAGTTCGATTGACGAGGACGTCGCCGAGGAGTTGCGAATCCGCGTGCTTTCGATCAGTGTACGCCCCGCGAGGGGAAGCGAAGCGGAGGGGCCCAGGGCCGAAGCCGCGGAGGAAACTCAGGCGAGCCGTCCGGCGCACGCTGGGCGGCAGGCGGCTGAAGAAGCCAAAGCCGCGCCTGCGGACAAGCCAGGGCACGAACCGCCGGCGCCAAAGGAAGAGCATCGCGAGGTGCGGGAGGAAAAGTCTCCGGTTGCGGAAGCGCCTCCTAGCCACGCCCGCGCCCTGCCGATCCGCCCGCCGCTGGTCGGGTTTGGCGGCACGCGTCCGATCGCTCCTCCATTAGCCCATCACGCGCCTTCGATCCCGATTCCGGCGAAGACGGTGGTGCACCATACGCCCGCGCCGCCTGCTCCTGCTCCGGTGGAGCCGCGTCCCGTGGAATCGCGTCCTTTGGACCCGCGCCCTTCGGAGCCGCGTCCCGTGGAGGCGCGTCCAATTGTGCAGCCCGCGGCCGCCCGCCCTCCATCGCCCGCTCCTGCGCCTCCAGCAGCGCCTCTGGCCGCACCTGTCCGGGTTGAGGCTCCAACCGCCGCTGCTCCATCGCTGCCGGGCCGCCCTGCCGCGGTGCCCGCTCCCGCGCAACCGGCAAGAC
>JACZJQ010000340.1 GCA_014860455.1 Bryobacteraceae bacterium
GCACGACCTGTTCACGCAACGTGCGCTGGAAATGGTGGACAAAAGCGGCCCGGATCCGTTCTTCATGCACCTGGCCTATACGATCCCGCACGCCAACAACGAGATGGGCAGGGCGTTGGGCAACGGCATGGAGGTGCCCGAAGACGCGCCGTATTCGTCGAGGCCGTGGCCGCAGGTGGAGAAGAACTTCGCGGCGATGGTGACGCGCATGGACCGCGACATGGGTCGGCTGTTCGAGGCGCTGAAACGCAAGGGGATCGACGACAACACGCTGGTGGTCTTCACCTCCGACAACGGCCCGCATCGCGAGGGCGGTCACGACCCGGATTACTTCGATTCGAACGGTCCGGTGAAGGGGATCAAACGTGACCTGTACGAGGGCGGCATCCGCGTGCCGGCGATCGCGCGGTGGCCCGGCAAGGTGCCGCAGGCGCGCAAGAGCGATTTTCCCTGGGCGTTCTGGGACGTCATGCCGACGTTTGCCGAGCTGGCCGGGACGGCCGCGCCGGCAGGCTTGGACGGGCAGTCGATCGTGCCGGCGCTGACAGGCAGGCAGCAGCGTCCGCACGAGTTTCTGTACTGGGAGTTCCACGAGGCCGGGTCGAAGCAGGCGGTCAGGCATGGCGACTGGAAGGCGGTGAGGAACCGGCTGAAGGCGCCGCTGGAACTGTACGATTTGTCGAAAGATGTGGGCGAGACCGAGAACGTGGCGGGGGCGAATCCGGGGGTGGTGGCGCGGATCGAGAAGTACCTGGAGACGGCGCGGACCGAGCATGCGGAGTATCCGATGGCGGAGGCGCCGGCGAAGAGGTAGGGGGCCCGTACTACCTGGCCTGGGGCAGCTGAAACAGCGCCCCTCGGGAGACGGTGAACCTCCACTGTCGGTTCACCGTCTCCCGAGGCGCTGTGTTCGCCGCGCTATTGGTACTGCGGCGTGTAGCTCCAGATCCAATAGTTGTTTGCCGTGAGGATATCCAACCCCGTCGGCGAGGCGAAGCGCTTTCCTTTGCCACTGGCGCTCAGAACAAGCGTGCCTCGCGTGACGAAGTTGAACCCTCCGGCCCCGATCACGCCACTCGCGGGAAGCTGCGACAGCACACTCGACGGTACCGTGAACTCGCCCGCTGAGGCGTTCTGGATGCACACAAACGCCGCGCCGTCCGTCGGGCTGGACACGCTGGCACCGGAAATGGTCAGGAACGTGGAGGGTTCCCCGCCTGTCCAGCGCACCGTGACTCCGCTGCTCCTGTTGATCACCTTGAAGTCATCCGGGTTGTTCGTGACCACCAGGTCCGGCACGATGTCCAACGTGCCGCTAAATGCCCCGACATCGGCCCCGCCGGGACCTGCCAGCGCGTAAGAGCCCGCGGCGAGATAGGTGTTCGGAACGTTGGGTGCGTTGTATGTGAATCCGCTGACTTGAAGCGTTTGCCGCAAAGCCGCTTGGTTGCCGTTCGGACCGTTGGAGGTGACTTGCGGACCGGCATCCAGGCCCAATGTTGTTATGTTGGGGAACGGATTCGTCACTGAGTTGATTGTGTAAACGGCGCAACTCCCCGCGACCGGATTCAGGTTGGGGAAGCCCGGCGGCAGCTCACCCCGCAGCATCTTGCCGAGGTCTGCGCCCCCGATCCGGGTGAACTGGGCAGCGAACGTATCGACCTTCGTCGTCGCCGTCACCGCGGTCACGCCACCCGGGCCGACCGTGTCCGTCGTTGCGTAAGTGGTGGCCCTGGTGAGCGTCAACCCGCCTGAAGTGTAATTGCCTCGCGAAATCCAACTGTCAATCTCGGCCGGCGTGGGATTCATGTCGCTGCTGCCCCCACCGCCACCGCCGCCTCCACCGCCGCCCTGGGTGGTGATGACCGGCGCCCCGCTCTCGAAGTATGCCGGGGCTGAGGCGAAAGCTCCGCTATCGCTGAACCGCAGTGCGATGAATGCGATCGTCCCCGACGCGACATGGAACTCGGCCAAGCCGCGCTTTCCTGCCGTTTCGGGGAACAGCGACGGCATCACGACCGCAATATGGCCTTCCGCGGGAAGATCAATACCAGCGCCGGCGGTGGTGGTCCCGTCCGTCGTGCGAAGGTTGACTGCCACTTGTTCGGCGCTCCCGTTCGGGTTCACGATGGCCAGCGCCGTCACCAGGCCCGGAGCGTTGTCAAACGGGACCAGCAGGCGGCTCGACGCTGAAACCGCGGGTGCGGTACCGTCCTGGGATTTTCCTGCGGCACTGGTCGTGAAGATGGCGTAGCCCTCCACGCCTTCGTCGGCCGTCAATGCCGCGTAGCCCTGCGCGACAGCCCCGGCCGTGCCCGGAGTCTGCAGGAACATCGTCGAACCCGCAGGGATGCTGAAGTTCGATGTCGACACATTCTCCTTGAACTCCAGGTTCCAGGCCACCGTCGCTCCCGCTCCGCCGGCGATAGACGTTCTGAAATTCAAGGAACCCGTGAGGTTCGCGGTCGTGGTGTTAGTCAGCACGATGGTCGTCGACCAGTCCGCGCCGTCGGCCACCTGCGCGATCACCTGGGTCCGCGGAGCGGTGGCTGGCGCATTCGTCACCACGGCGCCAATGATGGGCGTCCCGGTTCGGGAGTACACAGGCGCCGAAGTGAACGCCGAGGTCGGATTAAACCGCAGCGCGATGATTGAGAACGACCCCGACGTCACGTAGAACTCGGCCAACCCGCGCTTGCCCCTGGTCTCGTGGAACACGTCCACCAGCACAAAAGCCTTGTGCCCATTGGCCGGCATCTGCGGCAGCGCGCCTGTGGTCGTGGCTCCATCCGAGGTTTTGATGTTCACCTGAATGGTCTCCGCGCTCGCGTTCGGATTCGCTACGGCAACCGCCGTCACCAGGTCCGACGTGTTGTCGAACGGGACCAGGATGCGGCTGGCCGCCGAAACCGCCGGCGCCGTGGCATCCTGACCCAGCGACGTGAAGATGGCATAGCCGGAAACCCCGGCCGGGGCATTCAGTTCACCCCAGCCCTGCGATAACGGACCTGCCGTGCCCGGAGTATGCAGGAAAACCGACGACCCGGCGGCCAGAGTGATGTTGGGAAGGGAAACGTTCTCGACAAACGGCGGAGACCACGGTTCTGTCGTTCCGTTGGCATCAGTGCCGCGATGGAAGTTCAATGTGACGTTTTGCGCCGTCGCCGTCTTGTTCGACAGCACGATCGTCGTCGACCACCCTCCGCCATCGGCAACTTGTGGAATAATCTGCACCTCCGCCAATACGGGCAGCAGCCCCAGTAGCAGCCAACCAGCCGCCAGACGCACCGCGTACCTTAGCGTTTCCGGTCTGTAACTCATCGCACTCCTCCTTCGATCACTGGATTTCAAGAACCAAGTGGGGTATGACAGCGAATTGATTCAATACCCTCTGATCCAGTTCCCCCGACTCCAACAACGATACACCCGCTCCCACTTCCTTGCAAATCAATCTGCACGTCATACATCCCGCGGACTTTCGTCGCGGACGCACCTCACGACGGCCCGGCTCATCCGTTCGCGCCTGCCGCTTTCTTGCGTGGCGCCCCGATGCGCCGCTTGGCCGTCTCCGGTTCCTCTCGCGCTTCCCCAAGCCGCCGTATCAATTCAATTGCCAATCTGGCCTGGGACCGGGCGCGCGCGCTGGGGTCCTCTACCGCGTCAATTGTCTGGATCGCCAGCAGCCAGCGGTTGCCATACTCGAGATGCTCATTCTTCTTATCCGCCGCCTTCCGATACTGGTCCTCACGCTGCTGGAAGATCCGCTGGATGAAGTAGACCAGGACACTGGATGCCAGTGTCGCGGCGCCCTCCGGGATCTTCCCGATGAACACCAGAACAAGGGCGGCGATGACAACGCCGAATCCCAGCGCGACGCAGCAGACCCACAGAACATATGTGTAAAACGCCTGGCGCTCCAGGCCGTCGTACTGCTTGCTCAAACGGTCCCGGTAAAACCTCAGTGTGCCTTCGATCTTCTCGAACCGGACTTTGCCTTGGCCCAACTCCACGAATTCCGGTGCCCGCGGGAAATCCGCTGGCGGCGTCGCGCTACGCAGGTCTCCCAGAATCTGCGTGAACTCTCCCGCACTCCGCCCGCTCCTCCTGGGAGTTGGGGTTCTCTCCTGCAACTCCTCGAAGATCATGGTGAACTCGCCCGGACCCGCGATCGGTTGGGGGCCGGGTTTCTGAGGCTGCGGAGGTGGTGGCTGCAGAGTCAGTGCCGCCGCCATAAAGGGCGAGGTCGGAGGCGTGAATCGCGGCGCGGGCGGTGGCGGCCCGGCGACCGGTGGAGGAGGAGCGTCAGCTTGGGGCGGGCCAATGGCGCTCTCTGCGGATAAAGGCGAAGGCGCAGCCTTTTCTACAGTCGCGCAGAGGTTCGCCATGAAGTCCTTGCAGTTCGAAAACCGTTGCGCCGGGTCCGGTGAGAGCGCCCGGGAAAAGACCTCATCCGCGCCGGCAGGGATCGTAGGGTCTACCTCGGTTACCTTTCCAAACTGCCCGCCCAGGACTTTCATCATCATCTCGCCCAGATTGGCGAACTCAAATGGCCGTCTTCCAACGACCACCTCGTAGGCGACGCAGGCCAGGGAGAACTGGTCCGCGCGGCCATCCAAACTGTCTCCGCGAATCGCCTCGGGAGAGGCATAGGCCACGGTCCCCCCGGCTAAGCCGGCCCGGGTCTTCCCATCGCCCTGGACCGCCTGCGCCATACCGAAGTCCACGACGCAAGGCGAGCCATCCTCGCGAATCATGATGTTACTGGGATTCACGTCCCTGTGGACGACACCGCTTCTGTGCGCATAGTCGAGCGCGTCAGCGACCGGCAAGAGGATCGTCGTCAGGATCTCGCCGCGCGGCATCGCATTCGCCGCCATCACCTTGGCAAGGGTCTTGCCGCCCACGAATTCCATCGCGATGTAGAAATTTCCCTCGTGCAGGCCGACGTCAAGCACGTTCACGATGTTGCGGTGGACCAGATTCCCAGCCGATCGAGCCTCGTGGAATAGCCTGTCGTTGAGCGACTTCTGATCCGCCTCGTCAGCGACATGGATCACCTTGATCGCGACATTCCTGCCGATGACAGGATCCAGGGCCTCATAGACCACACCCATTCCGCCCCTGCCGATCTCCCTCAGTATCCGGTAGCGGCCGATGTCAGCCATGATGCCAAATTATGCCATGATCCATGACGAAACCGTCCACTTTTTACAGCGGGCCGGCCCGGTACGCTGAAGCGCCGCATTCTCGCGCACGGGTCGATTGGCCGGGCGTGCGGCAACACACCCGGCGCAAGGGACGTGAACTGCTCCACCTGGAATGATCCGATGGGTTCAGAACTGACCTTGAGCGCCTCATGGGGCTGCTGTCTATGCAGGTGCATGAGTAGCACCGGGTTGGCAGTCCCGCCGTGTTAACCGCCCAATGTGTAAGACTGCGCGGTCCGCGGTGAAGGCGCGTGAACGGTGCGCATCCAGGCCAGTATTACAGGGTCCAGGCCGGCAGGACCGCCGAATATTGTGGTCGATTGGACAACGCTGTGGCACAATTCGAGAGATTCGCCTGGCGGGACCGATCAGGCCGGATCCACACAGCCCGGTACGGGCACGGTGGAAGGAGATGAGATGAATGTCTTATCACCGAACGGTCGGCGGTAGGCTTCGGGGAAGAACTCCCTGGAGCGGACAGGTCACAGGCTGCATGTGTTTCTGGGGCATACGACCCCGTGAAGGAAAGGACTATATGGAATATCTGATCGGAGTTGTTCTGGCCGTGGCAACGTGCGTCTTTTTCGGGATGCTGGCCGGGTTCGATCGCGAGCGCATTTTCTACCCGATGATGCTGCCCCCGATCGCCACCTACTACGTACTGTTCGCCGCAATGGGCGGTTCCACGCCGGCGCTGACAATCGAGAGCCTGGTGGCGTGTTTATTTCTCATGTTGATGGTGGTGGGGTTCAAGAAGAATCTGTGGTGGGTTGTCGCCGGGCTCGTCGGACACGGCGTTTTCGATTTCTTTCATCACCTGATCATTCAGAATCCCGGTGTCCCGGTGTGGTGGCCCGGCTTCTGTATGTCGTTCGACGTTCTCGCTGGCGCCTTCTTAGCGGTGCTCCTGGCGAGACGTTCCGGGTTTGAGCGGACGCTCTGAATCAAATCGACCAACAAATTCCCCTCATCCCCTCCCCAGCGCCGTCCTCACCCT
>JACZJQ010000341.1 GCA_014860455.1 Bryobacteraceae bacterium
ACATTTATCTCTAAACTCGTACTCATTGGGATTTTTTAACTTAACTAGCCCGTCTTCGTCCGCTTACGCACTTTGTGCTACAGCATAACTTCGCCGAGGCATCCGTTTCGCACGCTACACCGCTAATCTCGCTGTAGCTAAATTTTAGCTACGCTAAAATTAGCGAAAGCGGATGGCGGATGAGGTGGGGCGGGTGTTGAGGGGGGCGGTGAAGGGACGGCGGTAAACGAAGCGACCGGCGGGCCGGGGATCGGTCCTTATTGCGCACGCTAAGCGACTTGTTTGCGCAATACCCATGTTGTCATGGCGCGTTGATTGTGGACGATGGTGGTCTTAATCGGGTCAGGCAGTTCGGCGCCCAGCCGTTTGGTGTGTTCTTCGAGCAGGGTTGCGTCTACCAGATAGCGTTCGGAGCCATCGGGCGACCAGAAACGGCGTCCTTGAATGCACTTCACCTGGCTCTCCATGCCGATTGTGGAGCCGAGGCGGCTGAAGAAGAGTCCGCCGGGTTTCAGGACACGCCAGATGCCGTTGAGCATGGACTCGAAGTGGGCGTCGTCACGGGCGAAATGGAGGACGGTGTTGCAGATGACCACATCCGCGAAGGCATCGGGGAACGACATCTGTTCGACGGGTTCGACCCGGAAATTGGATTGCGGGAGCGCGGGGGCGAGCGTGCTGGCCAGGGAGCGGACGGCGTCGACGGCTGTTTGATCCGGGTCCACGGCGTAGACCTCGTAGCCTTGGCGGAGGAGGTAGACGATGTTACGGCCGGGCCCGCATCCGGCGTCGAGAATCCGCATCCCGGCAGAGATTCGGGCCTTCAGCAGTTGATCAAAGAGGTAGATGTCGATCTGGCCGAACTGCTCCTGAAGGGTGGGGGAGGACATTCACAAGAGACTACCATGGCGGGGTGTTGGAGGCGTCAGGGCTGGCCTGCGACGCTGTCCGCGACACGGAAATGTCATCATGGCGGGCGATTGGGTGAATTATAATGGGACTGTATCCCTACCAGGAGTCTCTCGTGAACAGTCTCACCAGAACATATCTCTTACTAGCTCTAGCTGTGTGCACGGTTGTGCCTGCCGCAGCTCAATCACTGGCCGGTCTCGGCGCCATTAACGGCGTTGTGCGCGATGCGTCGGGGGCAGTTGTCCCGGCGGCGAAGGTTGTGGTGTCGAATGCGCAGAACGGCATCCGGCGCAACCTGGAGACCAATGAATCCGGTTTATTCGCAGCTCCGTCGCTGGCGCCGGGCGAAGGTTATGAAGTTTCGGTCTTAAAGGAAGGCTTTGCGGCATACACGGCGAAGGAAATCGCGATTCAGGTTGGCCAGAACGTGACGCTGAACGTGAATTTGGACGTGAAGGCGCAGACGCAGGAAGTGACCGTGACGACATCGGCGCCGATCGTGGACGAAAGCAAGACGGGCGTGTCGCAGGTGGTGGGCAGCCGGGAGATCCAGAATCTGCCGATCAACGGGCGCAGGGTTGACAGCTTTGTGCTGCTGACGCCGGGCGTGGTATCGGACGGGACTTTCGGTTTGGTGAGCTTTCGCGGCATCGCCGGCGGCAACGCATATCTGACCGACGGCAACGACACGACGAACCAGTTCTATAACGAAAACGCGGGCCGTACGAGAATCAGCACGCAGATTTCGCAGGACGCGGTGCAGGAGTTCCAGGTGCTGACGAATGGATACTCGGCCGAGTTCGGGCGGGCGTCGGGCGGCGTGATCAACACGGTAACGCGCAGCGGCGGCAACGACGTGCATGGAACGGCGTACTGGTTTTTCCGGAACCGGAGCCTGAATGCGCGCGACCGGTATGCGACGTTGAATCCGCCGGAGTCGCGGCACCAATTGGGCGCCAGCATAGGCGGACCGATCAAGACGGACAAACTGTTTTACTTTTTCAACGGCGAAATGACGCGACGGAATTTTCCGGCGCAGAACCGGATCATCTCGTCGGCGCTGACCGACGGCGCGGGCAATTTCAACGCGTCATGCGGCGCGGCGACGGCGGCGCAGTGCGATGCGGCGAGGAGCTATATTTTCCGCAACAACAACAAGCTGATCGAGCGGACCGCTGATAGTGAGTTGCTGTTCGGCAAGCTGGACTGGCGTCCGAACGAGACGCACAGCCTGAGCGCGAGCTTCAACTACCTGCGCTGGGTATCGCCGAACGGGATTCAGACGCAGGCGGTGTTGACCAACAACAACGCGGCGTCGAACAACGCGAACTCGACGGTGCGGACGCGGTATGCGCGACTGGCATGGACGTCGATCATTTCGAACAACATTGTGAACGAAGCGCGATTCGGCTGGTTCAAAGACCGGCTGTTTGACGATGTGAACAACGACTTCATTCCGGCGGCGACGGGGCGGCTGGGCGTGACGGTGGGCGGCGTGCCGGTGGGCACGGCGATCGACTATCCGCGGTTGAACCCGAGCGAGCAGCGGTGGCAATTTGCCGACAACCTGACGTGGACCATTGGTACACACACGCTGAAGCTGGGCGGAGATCTGGTGAACACGCAGGACTATTTGAAGATTCTGCGCAACCAATTTGGCAGCTACAGCTATGCGAACTTCGCCAACTTCGCGTTGGACTTCACGAGCAACACAGCGGGAGCGCGGCGGTATCAGAACTTCACGCAGCGGTTCGGCAATCCGCTGCTGGACTTCACGACGCGGGACTACGCGGTGTACATCCAGGACCAGTGGAAAGCGGCGCGGAAGCTGACGGTGAATATGGGAATGAGGTATGAGTATTCGCAACTGCCGCAACCGCAGCAGGTGAATCCGAATTACCCGCAGACGGGCCGAATTCCGAGTCCGAGGATGAATTTTGGACCGCGCGGCGGCATCGCGTACGCGATGAACGACAAGACGGTGGTGCGGGCGGGGTTGGGCGTGTTCTTTGCGCGGTTCCAGGGCGCGATGCTGCAATCTCTGTTCTACGGCAATGGGTTGTACCAGTCGCAGATCACGGTGCAGCCGACACAGGCCGGAGCGCCGACGTTTCCGAACATCGTGACCGACTTTGCGAACTTCCCGGCAGGGACGGCAACACTGGTTTATGCCGCCGACGGGATGAGCAATCCGTATACCATCCAGGGCGACATCGCGGTGGACCGGCAACTGGCGCGGGATCTGGGGCTGACAGTGTCCTATGTCTACACGCGCGGGATGCGGATCACGACGACGATGGACCGCAACTACGAGAAGACGGGCGCTCCGGTGACGTATCAGATCCAGGACGCATCGGGCAACGTGACGGGCAGCTACACGACGCCGACCTACCGGTTGGCGGACCGCCTGGACTCGCGTTACGCGCGGCTGATTCAGGTGGAGAACGGCGGCGACAGCTGGTACAACGGATTGGTTGTTCAGCTGAACAAGCGCATGTCGCACGGTTTGCAGATGAACTTCGCCTACACCTGGTCGCATGCTATTGACACGGCGAATCAGGGCGGCGGCAGCAACGCTTTGTTCTTCGATTCGCTGCGTTCGACGGCGAACCGGAGCTACTCGGAAGACAGGGGCACGTCGTCGCTGGATCAGCGGCACCGTGCGGTGACCAACTTCCTGTGGTCGCCGACGTTCACCAAGAGCACGACGCCAGGGGCGCGGTTCCTGGTGAATGGCTGGCAGTTGTCGGGTATCTTCACTCTGGCCTCGGCGCAGCCGTTGACGCCGACGATGCGCATCAGCGGTTCTCCGTTCTCCGGCGCGGCGTTCAACACGACTCTGAACGGTTTTGGCGGGTCGAACCGCGTGCCGTTCCTGCCGTTCTCGAGCCTGGACATCGACCAGGTCTACCGGCTCGATGCGCGCATCGCCCGGGAACTGCCGTTCACCGAACGGGTGAAGGGCTATCTGCAGTTCGAGGCGTTCAACGTGACCAACACGGTGACGAACACGTTCCGGCTGACAGAAGCCTACAACATGTCGGGCGGCGTGATCCGGCCGACGGCGAACTACGGGACGCCGACGCAGTCGCAGGGATTCCCGGATGGAACCAACGCACGGCGTGCGCAGGTTTCGTTGCGGCTGATTTTCTAATGATTGACGCGCACAACGGACTCGCTCCGGCCTGAACGCCGGAGCGGGCGAGTGCGCTTTAGTCGTACGAGGCTTTAGATCGAGGCCCGCTTCGGGGAGAGCCCTGGAGCGGGCCTTTCCGATTGGGATGGCAGGGCGAAAGCGAAGTTGATATACTGATGACTTGGCGGACCCGCGCTCTCTCGGGGGCGCGGGTTTCGTTTGGCGTGAGGGTCCTGAACGGAGCCCCGGAGACCGCGGCGTGCGGTAGCAGGAAGAAGAAATGATTATTCTGTTGACGATTGTCCACGTGATTGTCTGCCTGTTTCTGATCATTGTGGTGCTGCTGCAGAGCGGCAAAGCGGCCGACCTGGCCGGCGCGTTCGGCGGTATGGGATCGCAGACGGCATTCGGGCCGCGTGGCGCGGCGACGGTGCTGTCGAAGGCGACCACGATCGCGGCAGTGCTGTTCATGGCGGGATCGCTTTCACTGGCAGTGATGTATACGCGGGAAGGCCGCGGGACGGCGTCGACGGTGCTTGAGACGGCTCCTCCGCCCGCGACGGCTCCGGCACAGCCGAAGCAGCCGGGTCCGATCAAGATGTCGGTTGAGACGGACAAGGGCGAGAAGGTTCGGGAGGTTGAGATCCCGGTTCCGCCGCCGCCTGGGCAGGAGAAACAGGCTCCAGCGAAGAAGTAGCGAGTTATAATTGGATTTGGCGGGCGCCGCAGAGGCGTTCGCGACCACCTGCGGAGGTGGCGGAATTGGCAGACGCACTAGCTTGAGGTGCTAGCGGGAGTAATCTCGTGGGGGTTCAAGTCCCCCTCTCCGCACCAAATTTAAAGAGGGCGGGTCCTGATGGGATCCGCCCCTTTTTGCGTGTTGAGGGGGAGGGTTTTTGGAGACGCGGCTTTCCGGATGATCGACGCTCCGCGTGAGGCTTCCGGCGGGCGCGGCTGGTTGTGCGGCCAAGCCCAAGCAGAGCGCTACCCTGGGAATCACCCCGGTGACCCGCTACCCTGGAAATCACCCCGGCGACCCACTCTCCTGGAAATCTCCCTGGAGACCCGCTCTCTTCGTTCGCGGCCTTCGCGAGTAAGTGGGTTTATTTTAAACACTTTTGGTGGCGCCTGCGGGGCCATCTGATTCATTTTAGTCGCGGTTCGTGAGGCGTCGCGGCTTGTGTGACGCCGCGGTTGGGCATCGGGCGTGGCGCGTGCTGGTTGAGTGAGGCGGGAGACCGGCTTTCGAGGGTTGGGGTGGTGGGCGTCTGGGGCGTGTTTAATACATGCATAAAAGCTTATGTTTCAGGGGTTTGGTTGGTTCAAGCGGGGCGTCGCTGGATGCGTTGCACCGATTTCGGAGGTTGTGATACTTTGAACATGGGTGCGCGCGAAGCCGCTCATCTGCCTTGTTCGCCCGAACGCCGTTTCAGGCCCAAGCGACATCCAAATGGAACAACTTTTCAAACAGCTCGGGGACATCATCGTTCGTGCGGTCCCGGCATTCATCGTTTTTGTTCTCCTCCATCTCTACTTGAAGAAAGTCCTCTTCCAGCCGCTCGAAAGGGTGCTGGAGGAGCGCCGGAAGAAGACGCAGGGGGCGGTTGAAGCCTCCGAGGCGATGATCCGTGCGGCAGCGGGGAAGATGGACGAATACGAGCACGCGCTGACCCAGGCGCGGGCCGATATCTATAAAGATCAGGAAGCGGCGCGGCGGCAATTGGCGGCCGGGCAGGCCGAGGCGGTGGGCCGGGCGCGTGCCGACATGGGCGCGAAAGTGGCCGAGGCGCGCAGCGCGATCGGGGCCGAGGCATCGGCGGCCAGGGCAAGCCTGGCCGAGGAAGCCGACCGGCTGGCCGAGAAGATCGCCACAGCGGTGCTGGCGGGAAGGAATTAGCCGCCATGTCAAGGATAGTGAGAAACATGGCGATGCTGGCGCTGGTTGCGCTGGCCGCGCAAGCGGCAGAAGCGGGCGGGCATGGGGACGGCGATCCTTATCTCCACTACAAGCTGGTGAACTTCGGCATATTGGCCGCAGGCATCGGGTTTCTGGTGGTGAAACTGCTGTTCCCGGCGTTCCGCAAGCAACAGAAAGAGATTCTGGACGGCATGGCGCAGGCCGAGCGCAGGGCCGAAGAGGCCAAGGCCGAAGCGGCGGTGATCGAAAGCCGGATGGCGGGGCTGGAACAGGACGTGGCGGGGCTGAAGCAGCGGGCCGCGGCCGAGATGGAGCACGAGCGCGAGCGGCTGGAAAGAGAGACAGCGGCGCAACTGGCCAAGATCGCCAGCGCGGCCGAGGTTGAGATCGGGTCGATGACCAAGGCGGCGCGGCAGGAGCTGAAGGAGTATTCGGCGGAACTGGCGCTGGAGCTGGCGAAGCAGAAGATCCGGATGCGGCTGGACGATGCGGCGCAATCGGCATTGATCGCGCGGTTCGCCGCGGGGCTGACGCCCGATGTGGTGGATAAGAATTAGGGCGGGGGAGCGGAGCTCATGTCGATCGCAGTCGCAAATCAGTATGCCAAGGCCCTGCTGGACGTAGTGACGAAACCGGGCTCGGAAGTGGAGCCCGAGGCGGTGCTGGAGCAGTTGAACCGGTTCCGCGAGGCGCTGGATGTGTCTCAGGAACTGAAGGAAGTGCTGATGACGCCGGCCATCGGGGCGGATCAGAAGCTGAAAGCGCTGAACGGAATCGCGAAGCTGCTGGGGTTGAGCCCGGTGGTGGTGAACTTCCTGCTGCTGGTGAAAGACCGGCGGCGGATCCCGCTGACCGGGGACATCTGCATGATGTTCAGGGAGCAGATGGACCAGCGGCTGGGGATTCTGAGAGCGCAGGTGGAGTCGGCGCGGGCGATGGACGCGGGGGCGCAGGAGACGCTGGCCGGGCGGCTGAGGGACGCGACGGGCAAGAAGGTGGATTTGGATTTCAAGGTAAACGAAGAACTGGTGGGCGGGGCGACCGTGACCATCGGATCGACGGTATACGACGGATCGGTGCGCGGGCAGTTGGAAGGCCTGCGGCGGCGGCTGACCAGCGAGAGCTGAGAGCGGCGCAAGGCTGCGGCGGCAAGGAATTTGGAAGGACGAAAGAGTTCAGGCAATGGCCCAGATTCGAGCAGACGAGATCGCGCGGGTACTTCGCG
This sequence comes from Bryobacteraceae bacterium, assembly GCA_014860455.1. Lineage (GTDB taxonomy): Bacteria > Acidobacteriota > Terriglobia > Bryobacterales > Bryobacteraceae > PNKE01. The sequence goes on from JACZJQ010000341.1 coordinate 7,192, forward strand.
AAGAGATTGAGAATTACAGCCAGGTGATGCAGGTGGCCGAGACGGGCTATGTCGTCTCGGTTGGCGACGGCATTGCCAGGGTGCACGGCCTGGCGAAGGTGATGGCGGGCGAGCTGATCGAGTTCCCGCACGGGGTATCTGGCATCGCCCAGAACCTGGACGAGGACGAAGTGGGCGCGGTGCTGCTGGGCGAGTACGCCGAGATCAAGGAAGGCGACGAAGTCCGGCGCACGGGCCGCATCATGTCGGTGCCGGTGGGCGAGGCGATGATCGGGCGCGTGGTGAATGCGCTGGGCCAGCCGATCGACGGCAAGGGTCCGATCGACACGACCGAGTTCAACGCGATTGAGCGGATTGCGCCGGGCGTGATCGACCGCAAGCCGGTGCGCGAGCCGTTGCAGACGGGCATCAAGGCGATTGACGCGATGATTCCGGTGGGCCGCGGGCAGCGCGAGTTGATCATCGGCGACCGCCAGACGGGCAAGACGGCGATTGCGCTGGACACGATCATCAACCAGAAGGGCCAGGGCGTGATCTGCATCTACGTCGCGATCGGCCAGAAGCGGTCGACGGTGGCGCAGGTGGTGAAGACGCTGGAAGATTTCGGGGCGATGGAGTACACCATCGTTGTGGCGGCGACGGCGTCGGATCCGGCGCCGATGCAGTATATCGCGCCGTATTCAGGCTGTTCGATGGGCGAGTTTTTCCGCGACCGGGGCGGGCACGCGCTGTGCGTGTACGACGATTTGTCGAAGCACGCGGCGGCGTACCGTGAGATCTCGCTGCTGCTGCGGCGTCCTCCGGGGCGCGAGGCGTTCCCCGGCGACGTGTTCTACCTTCACTCGCGGCTGTTGGAGCGGGCGGCGAAGATGAGCGACGCGCTGGGCGGCGGATCGTTGACGGCGCTGCCGTTCATCGAAACGCAGGCCGGCGACGTGTCGGCCTACATTCCGACGAACGTGATTTCGATTACCGACGGCCAGATCTACCTGCAGAGCGATATGTTCAATTCGAACTTCCGCCCGGCGGTGGACGTGGGTTTGTCGGTGAGCCGCGTTGGCGGCAATGCGCAGATCAAGGCGATGAAGCAGGTGGCCGGGTCGCTCAGGTTGGATCTGGCGCAGTACAGGGCGCTGGCGGCGTTCGCGCAGTTTGGCTCGGACCTGGACAAGGCGAGCCAGGCGCAGTTGAATCGCGGACGGCGGTTGACGGAGTTGCTGAAACAGGGCCAGTACAAGCCGCTGCCGGTGGAAAAACAGGTGCTGCTGCTGTATGCAGGCACCAACGGCTGGGTGGACGATCTGGCGGTGGAGTCGATCGGGCGGTTTGAAGTTGAGCTGTACCGGACGGTGGAGAACGGGTACCCGCAGATCCTGGAAGCGATCAGGGAGAAGAAAGCCCTGAGCGATGAGTTGAAGGCGGAGATCGACGCGATGTTGAAGGAGTTCAAGAAGCAGTTCACGGCGGAGATGGAGTCGGAGAAGAAGTAGCCGGCGAGGCGCGGAAGGAATCCTGAAATGCCAAGCCTGATTGACATCCGACGGCGAATCCGGTCGGTCAAGAACACGCAGCAGATCACCAAGGCCATGAAGATGGTGGCCACGGCGCGGCTGCGGAAGGCGCAGGAGCGCGTGGTGAACGCGCGGCCGTACTCGCGGATGTTGCGCGAGATGGTGGCCAACGTGGCGGCGGCGGCAGGCGCGGAGGCGTCGACGCTGCATCCGCTGCTGGCGGTGCGGGAAGAGAAGAAGGTCCAGTTGGTGCTGGTGACGGCGGACCGCGGGTTGGCCGGGGCGTTCAATACGAACCTGATCAAGGCGGCGCAGCAGTTTCTGGCGGAGAAACCGGAGCGCAAGACCGCGTTTGAGCTTTACGGGCGCAAGGGCCGGGACTTCTGGCGGCGGCGCGACGTGGAAGTGAGCGGCGAGGTGACCGGGATCAGCCAGGCGGCGAGCTACGACGACGCCGAGGCGCTGGCGGTGAAGCTGATGGAGCGGTTCACATCGGGCGAGATCGACGCGGCCTACATCATCTACAACGAGTTCAAGAGCGTGCTGTCGCAGCAGGTGGCGGTGAAGCGGATTCTGCCGCTGGCGCTGCCCGATGATGCCGGGGCGGGTCGGGATTACATACTCGAACAGCCGCCGGCGGAGTTTCTGAAGAACCTGCTGCCGGGCTATGTGGAGGCGCAGGTCTACGAGGCGTTTCTGGAATCGGCGGCGGCAGAACATGCGGGGCGGATGACGGCGATGGATTCGGCGACGACGAACGCCACCGAGGTGATTTCGAAGCTGACGCTGTACATGAACCGGGTGCGCCAGGCGACGATTACGCGAGAGATTATCGAAGTTGTGAGCGGGGCCTCGGCCCTGGATTAGGAAAGAGATCGAACATGTCCAACACCGCGACCGAAGTTGTCGGAAAAGTAATACAGGTGGCCGGGCCGGCCGTCGATGTCCAGTTCTCCACGGAGCACATTCCGCTGATTTACACGGCGGTGCGCATCACGAGCGAAGGCTTTGAAGTGCCGGAGCCGATCGACATCATCGTGGAAGTGGCGCAGCACACCGGCGAGGGCCGGGTGAAGTGCATCGCGCTGCAGCCGACCGACGGGTTGATCCGCGGCATGAAGGCGATTTCGACGGGCGCGCCGATCACGGTGCCGGTGGGCAAGCAGACGCTGGGCCGGGTGCTGAACGTGCTGGGACAGCCGGTGGATCAGCAGGGTCCGGTGGTGACGGAGAAGAAGTTTCCGATTCACAGGGCGGCGCCTTCGTTCGAGGACCAGTCGACGTCGCTGCAGATGTTCGAGACAGGCATTAAGGTGATCGACCTGCTGGAGCCGTACCTTTTGGGCGGCAAGATCGGGTTGTTCGGCGGCGCGGGCGTAGGCAAGACGGTTGTGATCATGGAACTGATCAACAACATTGCGATGAACCACGGTGGCGTGTCGGTGTTTGCGGGCGTGGGCGAGCGGACCAGAGAGGGCAACGATCTTTGGCTTGAGATGCAGGAGTCGGGTGTGTTGGATCCGACGGACTGGACGAAATCGAAGGTGGCGTTGATTTACGGGCAGATGACGGAGCCGCCCGGAGCGCGGTTGCGGGTGGGGCTGACTGGCCTGACCGTGGCCGAGTACTTCCGCGATGAAGAGGGCCAGGACGTTCTGCTGTTCATCGACAACATTTTCCGGTTCACGCAGGCGGGTTCGGAAGTGTCGGCGCTGCTGGGGCGTATGCCATCGGCGGTGGGCTACCAGCCGAACCTGGCGACGGAGATGGGCGAGTTGCAGGAGCGGATCACGTCGACCAAGAAGGGGTCGATCACGTCGGTGCAGGCGATTTACGTTCCGGCGGACGACTATACCGATCCGGCGCCGGCGACGACGTTTGCGCACCTTGACGCGACGACGAACCTGTCGCGCGACATCGCGTCGATGGGCATCTATCCGGCGGTGGATCCGCTGGCGTCGACGTCTCGAATTCTGGATCCGCTGGTTGTGGGCGAGGAGCACTACAACACGGCGCAGCGGGTGAAGGGCGTGTTGCAGCGCTACAAGGACCTGCAGGACATCATTGCGATTCTGGGTATCGACGAGTTGTCGGAAGACGACAAGCTGTCGGTTTCGCGGGCACGCAAGATCCAGAAGTTCCTGTCGCAGCCGTTCCATGTGGCCGAACAGTTCACGGGGTTCAAGGGCAAGTATGTGAAGCTGGCCGACACGGTGCGGAGCTTCAAGGAGATCTGCGACGGCAAGCACGACGACGTGCCGGAGCAGGCGTTCTACATGCAGGGGGCGATCGAGGACGTGCTCGAGCGCGCCGAGCAGATGAAGAAGGCGGGCTAAACGATGGCGGGCATCATCACGCTGGAAGTGGCGACGCCGGACCGGCTGCTTCTGAAAGAGCAGGTGAGCGAGGTGGAGGTGCCGGCGTCGAACGGGGCGATGGGCGTGTTGCCGGAACACGCGCCGCTGTTGTCGGAGTTGGGGTCGGGTCCGCTGGCGTATACGCCGGTGGGTGCGACGAAGAAGTATATTGCGATCAACGGCGGGTGGGTGGAAGTGCTGCCGGACCGGGTGCGGGTGCTGGCGGAGCGGGCCGAGTTTGGCGACGAGATCGACATGTCTCGCGCCGAAGAGGCGATGAAGCGCGCGATGGAGCGGCTGACGCATCCGACGGCCGGCATGGACGTGGCGCGGGCGATGAACGCGATGCACCGGGCGCAGGCGCGGATCGAGGCGGCCAAGGCCACCGGGATGGTGCCGAAGAAGTAGGCTCGTGGTTTGGATTGGAAGGGAGCGCGCGGCAGCGATGCCGCGCGTTTCGTTTTTGTTCAGAGATGGGCCTGGGCGACGGCGATCTGGGCGCGGGCTTCGCGGGCGAATTCGGTCCACTCGACGGCGCCCCACCAGACGTGTTCCCAGCCGGTGACGACGCCGGTGGACCAGATGAGGGCGACGTTGGCGGAGGGTCCGTTGATGCGGAAGACCCAGCGGTAGACGCCGGTGGGCTGGTCCCAGTTGCATTCGGCGATGCCGTCGTTCTCGGCGCGGTCGAGGGCTTCGGAGAGGGCGACGAGGGCTTCAGCGGGGGAGTGGATGGCGATGCGGGATTCGCCGATGGCGCATTCGAGGAAGCCGCGGGGGTCGCGGTGGAGAACGAACGACATGGTTTGAGTTTATCGGAGAGGATTACCAAAGGCCGAGGAGTTTCCAGTAGGCGAAGCCGACGGTGCCCCAGATGGCGAGGTTGGCGAGGCCGACGATGAAGCCGACACGCCACCAGTCTTTGAGGGTGACGTAGCCGTGGGCGAAGTACATGGGGGCGGGAGTGGTGCCGTAGTGGGTGAGGCCGGCGGCGAGGTTGGCGAAGAAGGCGAAGGAGAGGACGACGAGTCCGATGGGGGCTTCCTTCGCCAGAAGGACGGCGACAAAGGCCGGGTACATGGCCAGGATGTGGGCGGTGATGCTGGCGAAGGCGTAGTGGGCGTAGTAGTAGATGAGCAATGCGACGGCCAGCAGGGCGAGCCAGCCGAGGCCGGAAAAGTAGCCGCCGACGGATTCGGCAAAGACCTTGGTGACGCCGGCTTCGTTGAGGGCCTTGCCGAGGCGGAGCAGGCCGCCGTACCAGACGAAGATGTCCCAGGCGGCGCGTTCGTTGATGACGTCGTCCCAGGTGAGGACGCCGGTGAGCAGCAGGGTCATGCTGCCGCAAAGGGCGGTGACGGTGATGTCGACCTGGTGGATGCCGGAGGTGGCCCACATGCCGCAGACCGAGGCGAAGATGACGGCGAGGATCTTCTCCTGACGGGACATCGGGCCCATTTTGACGAGTTCGGAGTGGGCGAAGGCGGCGGCTTCAGGGGTGCGGCGGATCTCGGGCGGATAGATGCGCATGACGATCCAGGGGACGACGGCGAGGGAGACGAGCCCCGGGACGATGGAGGCGGCGAGCCAGCCGGACCAAGTGACGGGGTAGCCGTAGCTGGTGGCCATCTGGGCGGCAAGTGGGTTACTGGCCTGGCCGGTGAAGAACATGGCCGCGCCGACGATGGCACTCTGATAGACGCCGACCATGAGAAATGCGCCGAGTCTACGCGAGGATTCGCCGGGCAGGGAGCCGTAGAGTTCGGCGATGGAGCGGGTGATGGGGAGGGTGACGCCGCCGGTGCGGGCGGCGTTGGAGGGGATGATGGAGGCCAGCAGGGTGTCGGAGAGTCCGAGGGAATAGCAGACGCCGACGGAGGTGCCGCCGAAGGCGCGGACGAAGAGAAGGGCGATGCGGCGGGCGAGTCCGGTGTTGAGCAGGGCACGGGAGATGAAGAACGCGGCCATAACGAGCCAGACAGTGGAATCGGCGTAGCCGCCGAGAGCATCGGAAAGGGTCAGGCCGCCAATGATGGGAGCCAGAGTGATGGCGAGCAGGACGACGGCGCCGCCGGGGATGGGGGAGAGGATGAGTCCGGCGACGGTGGAGATGAATAGTCCGGTGAGACGCCAACCGGCAGGGGTGATGCCGGAGGGGGCGGGCATGAGGACGATGGCGAAATAGATGGCGATGAGGACGGCGAAGCGAAAGGCCATGCGTCGGGGGTCAAACGGCTGCGGCGAGGAGGCCATTGGTAATCGAGTTTACACGAGGACAGGGGGCGCGTCGGGAGGCGTCCGATATACTGGTTGATAACGGCGGCGCTCAGGCCGCATCTCTGGGAAAGCGACTCAACATGCGTAGAATCCTTGCGCTCCTGCTGTGCCTTGGCGGCTCAACGCTGGTCACGGCTCAGACGACAGCGACGCTGACGGTGAAGGTGACCGACCCGCAGGGCCAGGCGGTTGACGGGGCGGCGGTGACGCTGGCCAACCCGGTGACGGGGTTGAACCGCGTGCTGGTGACCGATGCGGGAGGGCTGGCGACGTTCACTAATTTTCCGTTTCACAACTACGACGTGAGCGTGGAGAAGGCGGGGTTCACTCCGGAGAAGCGGACGGCGGCGATGCGGTCGAATGTGCCGGTGACGCTGGATGTGCAGATGAAACTGGAAGACCACGTGATCAGCGTGGACGTGTCGGCGGCGGCGACGGGGGTGCTGGTGGATCCGGATTCGACGGGTACGCATACGGAGCTGAACCAGGGATCGATCGGGAAGATGCCGACGGCGCCTGGGGCGCGTGGCATTGAAGGCGTGATGTTGACGATGCCGGGGTTCGCGGCCAATGCCAACGGGGCGATCCATCCGCGCGGGGCGCACAATCAGATGACGTTTGTCGTGGACGGGATGCCGATCAGCGACCAGTTGACGGGCGCGTTTGCAAATGCCGTGGACCCGACGGTGGTGGAGAGCCTGGAACTGTACACGGGAAACGTGCCGGTGGAGTTTGGCAACAAGGTGTCGGGCGTGGCGGTGGTGACGACGCAATCGGGGCTGAATTCGGGGAAGAAGTTTGCGGGATCCGCGGCGGTGTCGGCGGCGGAGTTTGACATGCTGTCGGCGGTGGCGCAGGTGGCCGGGGGGACGGGCAAGTTCGGGTACTTCGCGTCGATGAACGCAATGAAGTCGAACCGGTACCTGGACCAGGTGTCGATCGACAATCTGCACAACGGCGGGAATTCGGAGCGGGCGTTCACGAGGTTGGATTACCAGGCGACGCCGGTGGATATTCTGCGGTTGAGCGTGATGGCGGGACGGTCGGAGTTTCAACTGGCGAACCTGAGGTCGCAACAGGCGAGCGGGCAGAGGCAGAGACAGGAACTGAACGACATCTCGGTGTCGACGTCGTGGCTGAGGACGATGGGGGCGAAGGCGACGATGGAGGTGAACACGTCGTTCCGGAACGCGTTTGCGGAGCTGTTTTCAAGCGCGGGCGATACGCCGGTGAGCGCGTCGCAGTCGCGGCGGTTGACGACGTGGAATCTGGGAGGGCGGTCCAGCCTGTTCACAGGACGGCATAACGTGAGGGCGGGCGTGGATTACCAGAGGTTCCCGCTGCGGGAGCATTTCAATTTTGCGATCACCGACGCGGGGTTTAACCGTCCGGGGGCGGGGGATTTCATCGAGACACTGCTGCCGTATGATCTGACTCGGGGCGGGGGATGGTTCCGGTTTTCAGGGGCGAGAGCGGGGCAGATGGCGTCGGCGTTTGTGCAGGACCAGATCCGGATGGGGCGGTTCCAACTCTACCTGGGGCTGAGGTTCGACAACTACCGTTTCCTGGTGAACGGGAGCCAGTTTCAGCCGAGGGTGGGCGTGAGCTATCACATCAAAGAGACTGGGACGGTGCTGAGGGCGTCGTATAACCGGACGTATCAGACGCCGCCGAACGAGAACCTGCTGCTGGCGAGTTCGCCGGATGCGGCGATGCTGGCGCCGGCGAGCGTACGGGAGCAGTTAGGCGAAGGGTTCGCCCATATCCGGCCGGAGCGTCAGAACGTGTATGAGCTGGGCGTGCAGCAGGCGGTGGGACGGGCTGTGAGCTTGACGGCGTCTTACTATCACAAGCAGTCTGACGATCTGCAGGACAACGACAATTTTCTGAACACGGGGATTATTTTCCCTACGTCGCTGGCGAAGTCGAGGGTGAACGGGGCGGAAGGACGGGTGATGCTGTGGCCGGGGCGGAGGTTTTCGGCGAGCGTGGCGGGGACGCATTACCACGTGATTGTGACGCCGCCGTTCACGGGGGGATTGTTTTTGGGCAGCGCGGCGGTGGATGCGCTGTCGGCGGGTCCGTTTGTGATCGATCACGATCAGAAGCTGGGCTTGTCTTCGAATGTGGTTTATAACGTGACGAAGTCGGTGTGGACGTCGTTGACGGTGCGCCATGACAGCGGGTTGGTGTCGAACCCGTCGGATCCGGCGGAGGTGCGGGTGGATCCGGATTACGCGGATCTGCTGCCGTATGTGAATCTGGAATCGGATCCGCCGAGGGTGAGGCCGCGGACGGTCACGGATGTGGTGGTGGGGTATACGCGGACGAAGGATGGGGAGAAGCGGTGGGAGGCGGTGGCGCAGGTGTCGAATCTGTTTGACCGGACGGCGCTGTATAATTTCCAGTCGATATTCGTGGGGACGAGGCTGGTGTCTCCGAGGGCGGCGAGTGTGCGGTTGAAGTGGTTCTTTTAGGGGTTGGGGCGCTCCTTCCAGTCGCGGTTCGTTGTGACCGCTCCCTAATGGTCGCGGCTCCGCGCGGGGTGATTTGATCGCTTTGACCGCTCCTTCCAGTCGCGGCTCGTGGCGCGGGCGGCTCGTTCGAGGGTGCGGCTTGCTGTGCGGCGCGAACCGTTAGGGGTGGCCGTTGGTTTTCTTTTCGTTGACGGGGGAGTGGCGGAGGGCGTTTTCGAGGGCTTCGCAGAAGAAGTAGTCGCCCCAGATGCTGCTCTCATTCACGCCCAAGCCCTTCTGCATGTGATAGACGCTGCCTTTGAGGATGCCTTCCCATTCGGGGTCGTTGGCGGCGGTGTGTTTCTCGCAGAGGGTCTTGAGGATGTGCAGGGCGCAGGACCAGTAGTAGAAGCCTTTGACGGGGTCGGGGAGGAGGCGGCAGAGGCGAAGGAGTCCGGAAGCGGCGATGGCGGCGGCGGAGGTGTCGACGATTTTGCGGGTTTCGGAGGGAGCCTGGAAGTCCCAAGGGGGAATGCCGTCGGAGTTGGTATGGGTGATGAAGTAATCGGCGCAGTCCTGGGCGGTGCCGAGGAAGCGGGGGTCGTGGGTGTATTCGTAGGAGATGGCGAAGCCGTAGAGGGCCCAGGCGAGGCCGCGGGACCAGCAGGAGTCGGCGCGGTGGCCCTGGTGGGTGGTCATGCGGAGGAATTCGCCGGAGTCGAGGTCGAAGATGCCTTCGTGGGCGGTAGAGCCGTCGCCGCGTACGAGGTGGCGGCGAGTGGTGAGGACATGGCGAAGGGCGATGTCGCGAAGGCGGCGGTCGTTGGTTTCGCGGGCGGCATAGAAGATGATGCCGACGTTCATCATTATGTCGATGAACAGGGAATCCTCGGACACGAAGGAGCAAAGGTACTGGCCCTTTTCCTTAAAACGCGTGGCCATGGTGCGGCCGGCCTGGACGAGGACATCGTTGAGGCGGGGCTCGCGGGTGATCATGTACCAGCGGTAGTAGGTGGACAGGAAGATGAAGCCGAGGTCGTGGGTGTCCTTATCGAACTGGCGGGGTTCGAGGGGGCGGGAGTACTCGATGGCGAGGTCCATCCAGAAGCCCTTGTCGGCGGGTTCGGAGGCGCGGCGGTGGAAGATCCACATCATACCGGGGAGGAAGCCGTCGCACCAATGGGACCAGGCGGGGCCATCGTGCTTCCACTTGCCGGCGGAGGTGTAGATGGGATAGTAGCCAGGGTGGTCTGCGGCGAGCCGTCGGACCTGGCGTGCGGCGAAGTCGAGGGTAGAGGCGAGGGCGTCTCGTTCGATCTCTGGTCCGAATTGAATCATGGATGAATGCCTTCCGGTCCTTTCACTGTACGCCAAACGGTAGGCGATGACTTGGACCAGATTTTGCCGCGCACGAAGACTGTGCCGAGTCCGGGCGGAGGGAAGACGAATTGGCGCGGGACGCGGGTGAGGATGGTGCGGCGGTAGGTGTTGACGGTGGCCATCTGCTGTTCGAGGGTGGGGGAGTAGAGTTCGGCGCGGATGGAGCCCTCTTTGTTGTCGAAGGAGAAGGATTCGAGGCCGATGTGGGCGAAACAGTGGAGCACGGGCGAGTCACCGCATTCGACGGCGGAGATGCGGCCGAGGACGGATGCGCCGGCGGGGAGTGCGACCTGTTTGCTGGAGACGGCGTTTTTCGAGACGGTGAAATGGATCTGATCGCCGGTGGCGGCCTTGGAGAGATCGAGCTGGTCGAGGGTCTTGATTTCGAAGTTGAGGCCTGCGGGTAGGGTGACGGCGACGGTGGGGGCGCGGGCGGGGGCATCGTCGGGAACGTCCTCGAAGATGAGGGTGGATTCGCCGGTGAACTGGCGGCAGTTGGAGAAAGTGGTGCGGTTGAAGGACTCTGCGCCGTTGGCGTGGACGAGGGTCATTTCGGAGAGTTTGGGGAGCAGGACAGGGGTATCGCCGATACGGACGCGTTCGTAGGTGATGAGCTTGTGGCCGGACTTCAGGGGCAGGAAGGGAGGGATTTCGTCGAGGACCATCTCGATCCGAAGGAGGTCGCGGGAGAGAGAGTCAGACAGGAGGGTGCCGGAGTAGCCGACGGCGGCTTCGATGGGCGGGATGCGGACGATGTATTGGGAGGTGGCGAGGGGGTAATGGAAGCGCCAGCGGTCGGCGCGCCGGCCTTCATAATCCAAGTCGCCGTCGAGCCAGAGCTTGGTGCGGCCGGAGAGGACGATGCTTCTGGCGTGGATAGCGAAATCGCCGTTACCGATGGCGCCGTCGCGGCCGACCATGTCGGCGATGGAGCGGTCGTCGAAATTCTTGGAGCCGGGCCAGGCGTAGAGTTCCTGGCCGTCGATGAGGCCGACTTCAAGGCGGAGGTTGTCGACGAGTTGGAATTTGCGGGTGGCGTTGGGGCGGTTGGAGCGCTCGATGGAGAGGGTGCAGGTGATGTTGGGGAGTTTGTCGAAGAGGGAGGTGGCGGCGATGCGGAGGCGGGCGAGGCGGATGACCTCGTTGGAGAGAGGTTGGGAGGGGGGCGGGGTTTGGGCGCAGGCGCAGGCGGCGAGTATAAGCGCGAAGACCCTCACGAGGTCATTATAGATTGGGGCAGGTTTGTTACCATCGGCACATATGGCTATCAAAGTAACGGTTTTCAACAACGGTCCGCTCCGGATTGAGGGCGATGCGGCCGAGTTTGAAATCATGGATGCACAGGGCAAGGCGTTTGGACTGGGCGGGCGCAGCGCGATCGGGCTGTGCCGGTGCGGGATGAGCGCGAATAAGCCGTTTTGCGACGGGACGCATGCGAGGCAGGGTTTCGAGTCGGTTTGCGAGGCCCGGGAGCTGCCCCCGCCGAAGCCGAAGCTGTAACAGAGACTCTACAAAGATAAGGGGATTGGACATGAAACCTAGAATGCAGGTGTTGGCCTGGAGCACCGTTTTCTGCCTGGTTTTGGGCGGATGCGCGAAGACACAGGATGCCGCGGCGGAGCAGGCCGCGGCAGAGCAGAAACTGGCCGAAGCGCAGCAGCAAGTAGCAAAGGCCGAGGAAGACCTCGCCAAGGCGCGCGAGAAGGCGGCGACTGGGGGTGAGGCGGCGGGAACGCCGGCCGGCGGACAGGCCGTTGCAGGCGGTGGCCGGGCTGCGGCGGGTTCGGGCTGGGGTCAGGGCGGCGGGAGCGCGGCGCAGCCGAGAGCGGCCGTGCCGGCGGCGCCGAAGACGTATACGGTTCCGGCAGGGACGCCGGTGAGCGTGAGGACGGTTTCAGCGATTTCGACCAAGACGGCGACCGACGGCGCGCCCTTTGAGGCGACGCTGCATCAGCCGCTGGAAGTGGACGGCTACACGGTGGCGGCGAAGGGGGCGACGGTGAAGGGGATCGTGGCGCAGTCCGATCCCGGCGGACGGGTGAAGGGCGTGGCGTCGCTGACTGTTAGCTTGCAGTCGATTGAGACGGCGGGCGGAGAGGTGGTGAAGATCGACACGACGAACTACACGAAACTGGCACCGAAGTCGACCAAGAAAGATGCGCTGAAGGTGGGCATCGGCGCGGGCATTGGGGCGGCGATCGGGGCGATTGCCGGAGGCGGCAAAGGCGCGGCGATTGGCGCGGGCGCGGGCGGCGCGGCAGGCACCGGCGCGGTGGTGGCAACGCGGGGCGACCCGGCGGTGCTGCCAAGCGAGAGCCTGATCACGTTTAAGTTGCAAGCGCCGGTGACGGTGACGGCAGGGAAGTAGCAGTCCGACTGAATGACGATTGGCAAACTGAGAAGCTGGTTTTTCACGATTCCATTGGAATGGGCGGTGACGGCGGTGATGATCACGATTGCCGTCGTCACCAGTGTTGTCGCGCCGGCGGGGCGGTGGCAGAGGTTTCTGTACCGCTTGTGGGCGCGGATGGTGCTGGGCATAGCCGGGGCGCGGGTGCGGGTGCATCACGCGGAGAGGCTGGATCCGAATGCGAATTACGTGGTGGCGGCGAACCATTTGTCGCTGCTGGACACGCCGCTGATGCTGTGGAGCCTGCCGCTGGAGTTCAAGTTCCTGGCAAAGCGGGAGCTGCTAAAGACGCCGTTCATCGGCTGGTATCTGAAGCGGGGCGGGCATTTGACGGTGGACCGGAAGAGCTTGCGGTCGTCGCTCGAAAGCATGAACGAGAGTGCGCGGCTGATCAGGGAGCGGAAGTTGTCGGTGCTGATTTTCCCGGAAGGCACGCGGGGGCTGGGCGAGTTGCAGCCGTTCAAGGACGGGGCGGCGTATCTGGCGATTCAGTCGGGCGTGGCGGCGGTGCCGGTGGCGATCCACGGGACCGAGGACGTGCTGGCGGCGAAACATTCCGAGTTTCGCTCGGCGGACGTGGATGTGATGATCGGCGAACCGATCCCGGTGGACGGGATGACGTTGAAGGATCGGGGGAGGCTTACCGCCGATCTGCACGCCAGGGTTTCGCAGATGCTGGCGGGATCAAAGGCACGGCGGGCGATTCAGTAGTCTGGCGCGAACGTTCGATGTGGGCGACGGCGGCGCGGGTGAATTCGGCGACGAAGGGCTTGCCGGAGTTCAGCAGATTCTCTTCGGTCATGATGTCGAGCGGGATGTCCGGCTGGGCGCCGATGTTTTCGATGTAGGGGGATTCGGGCAGGCCGGGGGCAGTGCGCGGGACCGGGCGGACACCGAGGGTGATGCTCAACGAGGCCGAGGTTTCGGAATAGAGGCCGAGAGTTTTTTCAAGCGACAGGCCGCCGCCGCCGGCTGTGGCCTGGCCGACGAGGAGGGTGCGGCCAGCGTCCTGGAGGATGGCGGGGAAGACGTCGGCCGACGATGTTGAGAACTCATCGATGAGGGTGACGATGGGCTTGTCGTAGGCGGTGGGGTTGCCGGCGGAATCGGTGAGGGGATAGATGTCGAGGGAGAAGCCGCAGGCGGGGATCAGGCCTGTGCGTCCGCGGAATTCGTAATAGGCGGTTTCGATGTCCTTCAGGAATGCTTCGAGCATGATGAGTTCCCAGGGGGGGGCGCCGAAGTCGACGCCATCGAGGAGGTCGTAGCGGAACTGCTGGACGATTTCCCATGTAGGGCGGAATTCGTCGCCGGCGGTGACGAAGGGGTAGGGGATGAAGCGGCGCAGGACATCGTTGGTGAGGCAGACCGAGCCGCCGGGGTTGCGCATGACGTCAACGACGAGGCCGTCGGTGTTGCGGCGCATGTAGTCGATTTCAGTGTCGAGCTGGCGGAGGAGGGAGGAGGAGGCGAAGAAAGATGAAGGGAACGAGGGGATGCGGATGAAGCCGATCTTGTAGCCGGAGTCGGTGTAGGTGCCGGAGTAGATGTAGGCGCCGGAGTTGGGTCCGAGGCGGGCGACGAAGGTTTCGGGGAGGGTGAAGGCGGGGGCGACGTTGCCG
>JACZJQ010000342.1 GCA_014860455.1 Bryobacteraceae bacterium
ATGTTGAAGGGGCGTTCAGGAAGTTGGAGGGTCAGGCGCGGAAGGATAGCCGCGGCGCGGCGATGGAGAGGTTTGCGGACTTGCGGTACACGGGGCAGAGCTATGAGTTGACGCTCAAGTGGGATGGTGGGGCGGCGTTGACCGGGTTTCACGAAGCGCATCGCAAGACGTTCGGACATGCGGACGAGGGGCGGGCGGTGGAGGTTGTCGCGTTGCGGGTGAGGGCGAGGACGGCGGTGAAGAGGCCGGTGCTGGCGGGGAGTGCCGGAGCGGCGAAGGGGAAGGTGGATCGGCGGAGGGTGCATGTGGATGGGGAATGGGTGGAGACGCCATGTTACCGGCGGGAGCAGATCGGCGTCTCGTACAGGGAGGGGCCGGCACTTGTGGCCGATTACGGGTCGACGGTGCTGGTGCCGCATAATTGGAAGTTCCGGCTCGCCGAGGCGGGCAACCTGATTCTGGCCACCGACTAAACCATGCTGTTCTACGCCATCACCATCTTTCTGAGCGCCTTTCTGCTCTTTCAAGTCCAGCCGATGATCGGCAAGATGATATTGCCGTGGTTCGGGGGGACGGCGGCGGTATGGGCGACTTGCCTGCTGTTTTTCCAGGCGGCGCTGCTGGCGGGGTATGGGTATTCGCACGGGATCGTGAAGCGGTTGAGCCCGCGCAAGCAGTGGATGCTGCATTCGGGGGTGCTGCTGCTGTGCCTGGTGGCGCTGCCGGTGATTCCGGATGCGGGGTGGAAGCCGTTGACGCCGGATGCGCCGGCGATGCGGATTCTGGCACTGCTGGCGGTGACGATCGGGCTGCCGTATTTTGCGCTGTCGACGACGGGTCCGCTGATTCAGGCGTGGTATGTGCAGGCGAATCCGGGCAAGATTCCGTACAGGCTGTTCGCGCTGTCGAATTTGGGGTCGATGCTGGCGCTGCTGACGTATCCGCCGCTGGTGGAGCCGAACCTGGCGCTGCGGAATCAGGGGGTGATCTGGTCAGTTGGATTCGGGGTGTTCGCGGCGATCTGCATATTCACGGGGTGGCGGAGCCAGGGAAGGGCGGCCGAGGTGAAGGCGGTGGAAGAGGAGACGGGTTCGGATGAGCCGAAGCCGTCGCTGAAACGGTATCTGTTTTGGATCGGGCTGGCGGCGGGGCCGTCGATGCTGCTGCTGGCGGTGACCAGCCACATGAGCATGGACATTGCGCCGATCCCGTTTCTCTGGATTCTGCCGCTGGCGATTTACCTGTTGAGTTTCATCCTGTGTTTCGATGCCGAGGGCTGGTACAAGCGGACATTCTTCCTGCTGGCGCTGGCGCCGGCGCTGGCGGGGATACTGTATCTGGCGGAAACGAGCCCCGAAGACCGGCCGGAACTGAAGTTGACGATCGGGTTGTATGCGGTGGCGTTTTTCGTGGCCTGCATGGTGGGGCATGGGGAGTTGTCGAGGTCGAAGCCGCATCCGAAGCACCTGACGGCGTTTTTCCTGATGATTTCGATCGGCGGGGCGCTGGGCGGGGCGTTTGTGGCGCTGGTTGCGCCGATGGCGTTCAACACGCACTATGAGTTGCCGCTGGCGTGCCTGTTGTTGACCGGGCTGGCGCTGACGTCGATCTACAGCGGGTTGGATTCGCCGTTCCGGCAGGACTGGCTGGGGTGGGCGTCGATCCTGGTGATGACGGCCGCGGCGGCGGTGACGGGCTATGCGGTCCACATCGGGCAGGCGATGACGCAGGGCAGCATGGTAGTGCAGCGGAGTTTTTACGGGGAGCTGGCGGTGAGGCAGTACGGGGGCGTGTATGAGTGGGACGGCTACAGGTCGCTGGTGCATGGGGCGATTAACCACGGCGAGCAGTACACGCATCCGGGGCGGCGCAAGGAGGTGGCGAGTTACTACTGCCAGGACACCGGCTACGGGTTGCTGATGGAGTTGCGCAAGCAGGGCCAACCGCAAAAGGTGGGCATCATCGGGCTGGGGACGGGGACGCTGGCGGGGTACTCGCGGCCTGGCGACGTGTACCGCTATTACGAGATCAACCCGCAGGTGCAGCCGATCGCGAACGAGTACTTCTGGTATCTGAAGAACGCCGAGGGGCAGGTGACGGTGACGCTGGGCGATGCGCGGTTGAGCCTGGAACGGGAGCCGGCGCAGGGCTTTGACGTGCTGGTGGTGGACGCGTTTTCATCCGATTCGATACCGGTGCACCTGCTGACTCGGGAGGCGCTGGAGGTGTATTTCCGGCACATGGCGCCAGACGGCGTGGTGGCGCTGCATATTTCGAACCGTTTCATCGATTTGCAGCCGGTGCTGGAGCGCGGGGCGAAGGCCGTGGGCCGGAGGGCTGTGCTGGTGGAGACCGACGACACCGATGACGGGACGTGTTACGGGACGACGTGGGTCTTGATGGCGAACCGGCGGGAGACGTTCGATAGCAAGGTTTTCGAGGGGACGTCGAGCCCGATCCGGTCGGCGCCGTGGCTGAAGCTGTGGACCGACGACTATTCGAACCTGTACAAGGTGTTGAAGTAATGGACTAACGCACTTCGCGGATGGCGAGGTTGCGGAACATGACGACGGTTTCGGGGTCGTGGAGTTGGAGGCCGATGGGGCCGGATTTAGGGCGGTTGGGGTCGCCGGGGTGTTCCATGACCTTGACGCCGTTGAGCATGACGGTGATGAGGTTGTCGCGGACGTGGATCTCCATGCGATTCCAGTCGCCGAATCGTTCGTGGCCGGTTTTGGCGTCCTGGAAGAGGTAGAGGCTGCCGGTGGGGTTGTTTTTGGATTCGACGCCGAGGATCTGGATTTCGTAGCCGATGTGGGAGGGGGTGCGTTTGCCGTCATGGGCGTCGCCGCAGGCATGGGCGGCGCGGGATGTGTCGCGGATGGAGACGCCGGAGTTGCCGCGGTAACGGAGCCAGTAGTCGAAGCGGAAGTCGAACTGGCGGTAGTCCTTGCGGGTGTAGAGCCAGGCCTGATGTTTAGCGGTGCGGCGGTCGCGTTGACCTGTCAGGACGCCGTCGGAGGTGACGTGCCAGATACCGTCGCCGACGCTCTCCCAGCCGTCGAGCGAGGAGTTGGGCGTGATTGGCGTCCATTGGGCGGTGAGGGCGGCGGGAGCGATGAGCAGGGCGAGGCAGAGCATCGGAAGGCGCATGGCGGATCCTTTCGGTTGAGGATCCGCCATGATAACACGCGGGGCCGGATCAGGCGGCCCGTTTGATCGGCACTTTGATCCTGCGGTTCAAGGAGTTGTCGCGAATGGGGACGCAGTCTCCGGGGTCGACCGTGATCGGAGTGGTGTTCTCGGTCCTTCCGTGGAAGTACTCATCGATAGGAAACAGGGAGTAAGGGCGGAGTTCGCGGTAAGTCCGTCCCAGTTTTTCCTGGATCCGGTAGACCGCGTGGAAGAATGTGCCACGGTCGACGCCGAGGCGGCGGGCGCAGAGCGACCAGCCTGCGCCCAGCAGATAGTGATAAGTGAATAGGCGGTACTCGAAAGGATCGAGGGTGCGCTTGGTGACGTTAAGGAAATCGGCGATGAATTCCTCATTTTTCCTGCCCCAGGTAATTCGCCGCCCGCCTTTTGGCGTGGCTTCGAGGGTCACTGAGGTGAGCCATTTCCCGCGGTTGACGCACTGCTGGAACTTGGCGTAGCTGATCCTAAAGATCGCGCGGAACACGCATGAGCAGGGGCGGGGGCCGCCGCGATCCAGATCCCTGATGCCATAGCCGCCACATCGCGTGCAGTCGGCCGCAGCGAGTGCGATAGTGTCCGAAAGGGTCCACTCCATTTCTATTAGTCCACTTCCTTTTCCGGCGGCCGGGCTACCTCACATATCCTGGCGCGCCTAGTCTGGATAAACGATCTCCGGAAAGGCAGAATCCGTCAACGAGCACGACGCAGGAATTTCGGACTGCTGGGTGGGAAATCGAGCCGAGCGGCGTAACGTATTGAAGTTGACTGCCTTAGAGCGGAGGGATTGTCCTATTAAAGTCCATTTATGCGCCCGTAGACGTGTATATCATAGTAGTACTAGTACTAACCTATAGCAGACTGATATATGCCATTCCTAGGCCCGCCAGTGACGTTCGCGGCCATGCAGCGGCGCATGGTGGCCTACATCCGCGGACTGATGGCGGACGGTGAGTTGACCGAAAGGGGGCTGGCGCGCATGGTGGGCGTGTCGCAGCCACATATTCACAACGTGCTGAAGGGGGCGAGGTCGCTGTCACCGGAGATTGGCGACCAGATCAGCGGGGTGCTGGGGATTTCGCTGCTGGAACTGGCTGAATCATCGGAACTGGCCGGGGTGCTGGAGGATCGAATTGCCGCGGACGCTGACTTCAGAGTGGTGAGGTCGGCGGCGGGGCAGATCTCGCCGTATCAGAGGTTCCCTGACCTGACGGCGGCTGAGAGATGGGTGAGGGTGCCGGCGAGCGCCGTGGCCGGGGTGGAGCGGCCGGTTCTGACTGGATTCCATGCGGATTCCGAGCTGGCGCCGTGCTTCCGCGGGGCGACGCACATCATGCTGGAGGTCAACGAAACAGCTCGGCTGGCGGTGAACGAGCGGTGCTGGTACGCGCTTCGCTGGGGCGGGTCCGGGTATATGAGGCAGGTCCGGCGCGAGGGCGGCGCGCTGGTGGTTCTTGGGCAGCGGACCTGGCAGCAGGTGCCAATTCCGGACCGGATTCCGCTGGGCGATGTGCCCGCCCTGGCGGTGATCAGGGCTCGCGTGGTGTGGTGTGGGCCGGATCCGAGAGGGGCATCCTGGTTTGGTCAGGCGGGCATTTCCCTGCCCATGCCTGCTGCTTCGTAGGTGGCGAGCACCTGGCGGGCGGTGTCCTCCCAGTTGAAACGCCGGCACTGCTGGAAGCCGCGGATGATGAGTTTTTCGCGAAGTGTCTCGTCCAGGAGGACATCCTTGATACCTCGTGCGATCTCGAAGACGTTGTCCGGGTTGACGAAGTAAGCGGCGTCACCGGCGACTTCCGGCAGGCTGGTGACGTTTGAGCTGACCACGGGGGTGCCGGAGGCCATTGCCTCGAGGGGCGGCAGGCCGAAGCCTTCGTAGAGCGAGGGGAAGACGAAGGCGGCTGCGGAGGAGTAGAAGACACGCAGGGTTTCGAAGGGTACGAAGCCGAGGAAACGGACGCGGGATTCGACGCGGCTGTGAAGGACGGCCTGGCGCAGGTTGGGGGAAGTGGAGATCTGGTCGCCGATGATGATGAGGCGGAGGTTCTTATAGACGGGGTGGTCCTCGAGTTCGCCGCGTACAAGGGCGAAAGCTTCGACGAGGCGGGCGACGTTTTTCTGTGGTTTCACGGAGCCGGTATAAAGCAGGAAGGGGTACTTGATCTGATAGCGTTCGAGGGTGAGGCGGCGTTCGGCCTCGGCGGCTGGATCGAGGCGGGTGTAGCGGGGATCGGCCGCGCCGTAGATCCGGGTGATGCGGCTGGAGGGGATGCCGAGCATCTGTTCGGCGTCCTGGCGGGTGGACTCAGAGACGGCGATGACTCGCGAGGCGCGCATGAGTCCGCGTCGCATTCGGGCGCGGACGAGTTCGAGGCGCCAGTTTTCAGGGGCGTCGAAGAAAAGGGCGCTCAAGTCGTGGACGGTGACGACGTAGGGGCGCGGGAGGAATAGCGGAACAACGTTGAGCGGGATGTGGATGAGATCGGCGCGGACGCCGCGGGCGAAGGCAGGAAAGGCGAACTGGTCAAAGAGTTCGGCGTCAGTACGTTCGTAGGGCAGGATCTGGAAGTTGCCGGCCAGCCCATCAAACTCGGTCTGGTCCTTGCGGCTGCACACCAGGATGAACCTATGCGGGGAGTCCAACCCGGACAACGCGCGGACGAGGTTGCGAATATAGGTGCCGAAGCCGAAATCCTGGATGTGGCGGGCGTCGATCAGGATTCGCAGCGGCATGGGGGCTTTTCCTTCGTCGCGATCAGGCTTTCACCGGCTCCATGCGCCAATCGTAGAGAGGGAAGCGGGTGGTCAACTGGGCGACATCCTGGCGGACGGCGGCGAGATTGTCTGCATCGGCGGGGGCCGAGAGAACACGGGCGATGAGCGCGGCGACCTGTTTCATCTCATCGGGACCGAAGCCGCGGGTGGTGACCGCCGGGCTGCCGAGGCGGATGCCGCTGGGGTTGAGCGGAGGGTTCTGGTCAAAGGGGATGGCGTTCTTGTTGGCTGTGATCCAGGCTTCGTCGAGGGCGCGTTCGGCGTCACGGCCGCGGATGCCCTTGGTGAAGACGTCGACCAGAATCAGGTGGGTGTCGGTGCCGCCGGAGACGATTCGGAAGCCGGCCTCGGTCAAGCCGGCCGACATGGTCTGAGCATTCTCAATGACGCGTTTCTGGTATTCGGCGAACTCGGGCGTGAGCGCTTCAAGGAAGCAGACGGCCTTGGCCGCCATGACATGAACAAGAGGGCCGCCCTGGGCGCCGGGGAAGACGGTCCTGTCGATATCCTTGGCGTACTGTTCCCGGCAGAGGATCATGCCGGAGCGGGGTCCGCGAAGGGTCTTATGGGTGGTGGTGGTAACGATTTCGGCCCACTTGCAGGGGTTGGGATAGAGGCCGGCGGCGACCAGGCCTGAGAAATGGGCCATATCGACGAGCATGAGTGCGCCGACTGAATCGGCTATCTCGCGGAAGCGGGCGAAATCGATGATGCGGGAGTAAGCCGAGGCGCCGGCGATGATCATCTTCGGCTTGTTCTCTTCGGCGAGGCGGGCTAGTTCATCGTAATCGATGATCTCGGTATCCTGGCGGACGCCGTAGGGGACGATTTTGTAGGTCTTGCCGGAGAAATTGAGCGGGTGGCCGTGGGTGAGGTGACCTCCGTGGGCGAGGTTCATCCCAAGGATGGTGTCGCCGGGCTGGAGGACGGCGGCGAAGGCGGCCTGATTGGCCTGCGAGCCGGAATGGGGCTGGACGTTGACGTGTTCGGCGCCGAAAAGCTGTTTGGCGCGGTCGCGGGCGAGGTTTTCGACGATATCGGTGAATTCGCAGCCGCCGTAGTAGCGCTTGCCGGGGTAACCTTCGGCGTACTTGTTGGTGAAGACGGAGCCGGTGGCCTCAAGGATGGCTTCGGAGGTGAAATTTTCGCTGGCGATGAGTTCGAGGCGCGAGTGCTGGCGGTCGACTTCTTTCTGGATGGCCTGGAAGACGTCGGGGTCGACTTCAGCCAGCGGGCGGGCCATACGGGCGTGGTCGTTCATTGGGCGTTGCCCTCCTCGATGGAAGTGATTTTGCCGACGCGGCGCGCATGGCGGCCGGCTTCAAACTCCGTGGAAAGGAATGTGTCCACCATATCGGCGGCGGATTCGATCGGGGTATAGAGCGCGCCAAGGGTGAGCACGTTGGCGTCGTTGTGGAGGCGTGTGAGGCGGACCTCTTCCACGTTTACGGCCAGCGCGGCGCGGATGCCGCGGACCTTGTTGGCGGCAATGGACATGCCGACACCGGTGTAGCAGACGAGGATGCCGCGGTCGGCTTTGCCGGAGGCGACTTCCCGGGCGACAAGGCCGGCATAATCGGGGTAGTCAGTGGAATCAGGCGAGTTCGTGCCAAAGTCGGCAACTTCGTGACCGGCCTGGGTGAGGCGGTCCCGAAGCTGCTCCTTCAACGCGAGACCTGCGTGGTCGGAGCCGATGGCGATCTTCATGGGGAAGAGAACAGTTTACCATGCGGTTCCGGGGTGGCCGTGCGCGGAGCGCGTTAACGGACCAGGGGGTCTTCGATCCACGGCGGGGTGGCGTCGATGAGGCGGCCGAGTGAAGGGTTGAGTTCCATCATGCGCTCTTTCATCTGCCAGGCGATGTCGCGATAGGAGAAGTGGCCTTTGACGCCGCTGCGGAGTTTGGAGATGTATTCGGCTTCGGCGAAGTCCATTTTGAAGAGGAAACGGCCGCGGACGCCGAACGGGGTGAGGTACTGGGCGCCGGGCTGGGGCAGGGTGGCAGCGACGGCGCGGGCCTCTTCCATGGCCGAGGTGTAGAGGGGTTCGAGGCCGGCATCGATGATGGTCTGGGGGGTGTCCCAGCCGTGCGACCAAACGAACTCCTGGCGGTACTGGTGGCAGCGGCGGTGACGGTGCATGTCGCGATAGGCGCCGATGTCGATCAACATGTCGTAGTTGAACTGGCCGCCGCGGAATTCGCGGAGGAGTTCGTCGCGGCGGGGTTTTGAGCGGAGGGCGAGGTCGATGACTTCGTCGCGGCGGGCGGCTGGCCAGGAGAGGGCGAGTTCGTATAACTCCCTGAAGGGTCTATCGGTTACGGGATAGAGGAGGGTAGCGGCGATCTCGGCGGTAAGTTCGTTTGGTTGGATGAGATCGACCTTGGGGACGGCGAGGCCGGCGGCTGCGGGCAGGTTCTGTTCAGCCCAGAGCTTGAGGTCGTCGCGGGCCTGGGCGGGGTAGGGGTCAGGGTCGACGTACTTGGCGAGGGTGGGTGCGACGCGGAGATTCGAGCTTTCCTCGTCCCAGGCGCAGGCGGGCGGGGCGGCGCAGGCCGAGGCGGCTTCGTGGCCGAGGTCGCGGATTTCGGCGAACGGGGAGGCTTTCCAGCGGCGGATCTGGCGTTCGAGGGTGCGGATGGACGTGACCTGGCCGACGCCGGTGGGGACGCCGAGGAAGAGCAGGTAACGGGCGACGTCGAAGGCGCGGGCGGCGATGTTGCGCTGGTAGGCGTCGGGCTTCATCGATTCGGGCCGGGGCAGCGCGGCGGCGATGTGGTCCGAGGCGCGGGCGTGGATCTCTTTGTAGGCGGCGAGAAGGGCGTGGCCGGCGGCGGTGTAGGCGGCGGATTGGGCGGCGTCGAAATCGGGCGGGGTGACGAAGCCGGATTTGGAGAAGTCCTGGTAGCGGGAGGATCGGGCCTGGCCGTCCCAGAGTTGTTCGTCCTCGATCTCGATGGCAGCGACTTCGGAGATGCCCTCGAAGCAGACGGCGAGGTGGCCGAGGTCGGCGATGGAGGCGTGGCCGTACTGGAAGTAGAAGCTTTCGAGGAACTTGGAGGAGTCATGCGCGCGGACCCAGTCGAGCGAGGCGCGGATGGAATCGGGGGAGCGGCTGTAGCGGGCCAGCGCGTAGGCTAACTGTTCAGGCGGGGTGGGTCCGATGGTGATGACTCTGCTCACGGATGCTTCCTGCGGCGTGTTTGGGCAAAAGGCTATCATAGCGAACACATCGCCGTGAAGATTCGAATCCAGAGATTGACGCCCGACGCCGTGCTGCCGGTTTACGCACATGGGCCTGAAGAAGACGCAGGGATGGACCTGACCGCGCTGGAAGATGCTCTGCTGGAGCCGAGGCGTCCGGCGCTGGTGAGGACCGGGCTGTCGATTGAGTTGCCGCCTGGGTATGAGGCGCAGATCCGGCCGCGGAGCGGGTTGGCGCTGAAGCACGGGATCACGCTGCCGAACTCGCCGGCGACGATCGATCCGGGCTACCGGGGCGAGATCAAGGTGATCCTGATGAACCTCGGCGAGGCGGCGTATCAGATCCACAAAGGCGACCGGATCGCGCAGATGGTAATCGCGCGGTATGAGGCGATTGAGTGGGACGAGGCGGAGTTAAACGATTCGAAGCGGGGTGCGGGCGGGTTCGGGTCGTCCGGGCGTTAAGGTGAGAAAGGGATGATGTAGGCTGAAATTCCTGTAATTGTTCCGGCACTGTGCCCGTCAACATTGCATGGTAGTTCCTTTCCGTGTTCTCTTCCTCTATTGCCTGCTCTTCGTACCCGCCTTTGGTCAACGGGTAACATATTCGAGCAAGCTTGGCGTACCGCTCACCTCCCCGTACGGAGATGGGGACGAATCCCGGCCGATCGCGGCGGGCTTCGGCGGGATTTTGAAACTATGGGGTCCAATGCAACTTGAGGTGGACGCCATCAACAGGATGCAGCGCCTCACCCTCTCTGCAAGCAGTCCCGATCCCGATTACCGGTTCCAGGAAGGGCGGCTAAGGGAAAGAATCTGGGATATCCCGATCCTCTACCGCCATCAGTATGGGGACGGCCGTGCATGGTTGCTCGGAAGTGGAGGATTCGTGATGCGAAGCCGTTCGAGGACGCTCGACTACATCATCCGAACCGATGGAAGTATGGGGCAGGGACAGCAAATCAGCAGGACTGAGCACCACTGGCAGAACGGATTCGTATTGGGGGGCGGGTTTGGCTTCCGGGCAGGTTCTGGCGTGTCCATCGAACCGGAGTTCAGGTTCACTCGGGTGGGTGATCTCAGGCGCGACAGGGTGGCCGAGGTCATGATCGGCATACGATGCGGCAATTGAGCCTGATGGCCGGCCAGGGATATTCTCCCAAATCTGCCCTGCGGTAATGGCTAGCGCGCGGGGGCGGTGGCAGCCCTTTCATTGACCCCGGCGCTCTGGCCTTCGGTGACAACTCGGATGGCCCAATTCGTAGTCCTGACACGATCAACGCGACGGAATAACATTGTTACTACTATGCGGGCCATGCACGTCTCCATTCGAAGAATTGGCAATTCCCAGGGGGTAGTCATCCCGAAGCCGTTGCTTGTGCAGGTGGGGCTGGACGGGGAGGCGGGCGCTGAGATGACGGTGGAGGATGGTGCGCTTGTGTTGCGCAGGCCGGCGAGCGCGGTGAGAGCGGGTTGGGCCGAGGCGGCCAGGAGCATCGCGGAGGCCGGCGACGACGGGCTTGTGATGGGCGAGTTCGGCAATGAGGGCGATTCGGAGCTGGTCTGGTGACACGCGGAGAGATCTGGCTCGTCGATCTCGATCCGATGATGGAGAGCGAAATCAGGAAGACGCGGCCGTGCGTTGTCGTATCACCGGCGGAGATGCACGATCACCTGCGAACGGTGCTCGTCGCGCCGATGACCACGGCGGGCCGCGAAGCGCCGTTCCGGATCGCCGTCAGCCATGGGGGCAAGAAGGGTCTGATCCTGCTCGACCAAGTGCGGGCCGTCGACAAGACACGGCTGGCGAGGAAACTGGGCGTGGTCCCGGCGAGGACGCTCGCCGCAACGCTGAAGACGCTGCAGGAAGTGTTCGCGGAGTGAATTCCTTACGGGGCGGCTCAGGGTGGGGGCGGGTTGTCCTTTCGAGGGGACCGCTTCATTTCGTCGCGGCAGACCTACAGCAGGTCGTCGCGGCGGAGGGCTTCGAGTTCCTTGACGAGTTCGCCGACGCGCTGGGCCATGTCTTTGTGGGCGACGAGGAGGGCGTCGGGGGTGTCGACGACGATGAGATCCTTGACGCCGAGCAGGGCGACGAGGCGCCCCGAATCGGCGGTCACCATGTTGCCGGTGCTTTCCATGAGCACGGCGTCGGCGCGGACGCCGTTGCCGTCGCCGTCGTGCTCCAGCAACTCATAGACGGCATTCCAACTGCCGACGTCGTTCCAGCCGATGTCGCCGGCGACGAAGCCGGCCACGCCGCTGGCCTTTTCCAGGACGGCGTAATCGACCGAGATGTTCTCGCACTGCGGGAAGGTGTCGGCGAAAGCCTTCGGGAAGCGCCTGGAAGAGAAGGTGGGGAGCGAGTCGATGAGGGCGGCGGTGGTGGGCAGGTGCTGGCGTAGTTCGTTCAGGTAGACCGAGGCGCGCCAGAAGAACATGCCGGCGTTCCAGCAGTAGTTGCCGGCGCGAACGAATTTCTGGGCCTGGGCGAGCGCGGGTTTTTCTCGGAACTTGACGACATCGGCGGCCCGGATGGAGCCGGGGTGCATGGAGCCAGGGGCGAATTCGACATAGCCGTAGCCGGTTTCGGGCCAGCGCGGCTGGATGCCGATGAGCGCCATGCGGCCGTGGGCGGCGGTCTCGTAGGCCGCGCGGACGGTCTTCATGAAGGCGGTTTCGTTTTCGATGAAGTGGTCGGCTGGGAAGACGCCCATGACGGCATCGGGGTGGATGGAATGGAGGATGTGGGCGGCGAGGGCGATGGCCGGGGCGGTATTGCGCTGGGCGGGTTCGGCAAGGATCTGGCGTTTGGGAACGCCGGGCAGTTGACGCACGATCTCGTCGCGCAGGTGGGGGTTGGTGAGAATCCAGATGCGTTCGAGCGGGATGGCCTGTTTGAGCCTGGCGACGGTCTGCTGGATCATGGTCCCCTGGCCGAAGAACTCCTGCACCTGTTTGGCGCTGGTCTTACGGCTCTTGGGCCAGAAACGGGTGCCGCGGCCGCCGGCGAGGATCAGCGCGTGATGGTGGTTGTCTGCCATGGCCGTTTAAAGAGTGTGGCCGCGGATCAGCATGAAGGTGCGCTTCCAGCGGGTCTTGACGAAGAAGTTCTGGGCCAGGTCGATGATGTGGTCCAGGGAGATGAGGTTGGGGTCGGCGAGGCGTTCCGTGGGGGCGTCGTAGGACCAGAAGATGATGACGGGCTTGCCGATGATGTTCTCGCGTGGGACGAAGCCCCAGTAGCGGGAGTCGGCCGAATTGTCGCGGTTGTCGCCCATGGCGAAATAGTGGCCTTGGGGGACGACGAGTTCGCCATCCTTAACGTGTTCGGCGAGCATGCGGTGGGCCTGATCGTTGAGCATCAGGTTGGGATCCGTGGGGAAATTGTCGCGGTAGGAGTCCAGGTAGGGGGTTTTGTGGACGACGTAGGGCTCGACGGCTTTGGCGCCGTTGAGAAGGAGTTCCTTGTTCTCAAGCTTGATGCGGTCTCCGGGGATGCCGATGACGCGCTTGATGTAGGTTTCGCGGGGGTTGGGCGGATACTTAAAGACGATGACGTCGCCGCGCTTGATGGGGGTGTAGGGGAGCAGGTACTTGCTGACCGGGCCGGGGGGGGCGAATGCGAGTTTGTCGACGATCATATGGTCGCCGATCAGGACGGTCTCTTCCATCGAACCGGTGGGGACGACGAAGGCCTGGAGCAAGGTGGAGGTGCCGAAGACGAGCAGCAGGATGGTGACGGCCCATTCGGCGACGAAGGCGCGGACGCTTTCAGCGCGGTCGGGCTTGATTTTGGGCTCGGTGGGCGGGGCGTCGGATTTGCTCTTGAGTTTCATTTTGACTGCAGGGGTTGCTGGCCGCGGATGAGCATGAAAGTGCGTTTCCAGCGGGTTTTTGTGAAGAAGTTTCTGCCAAGGTCGGCGATGTGTTCGAAGTCCAGGCCGGATCCGGCCAGGTGGTGGGTGGGGGCGTCGTAGGACCAGTAGATGAGCAGGGGTTTGCCGATGATGTTTTCGCGCGGGACGAAGCCCCAGTAGCGTGAATCGAGCGAGGCGTCGCGGTTGTCGCCGAGGGCGAAGTAGGAGTCTGGCGGGACGACGATTTCGCCGCCGTCGATGTGGCGGTCGAGCATATCGAGGGCGCGTTCGTCGACGCGGGTGTTGGGATCGGTGGGGAAGTTGTCGCGGTAGTAGTCGAAGTCGTCGAGTTTGAAGTAGGTATAGGGCTCTTTGAGGGGCGCGCCGTTGAGGTAGAGGGTTTTGTTGGCGATGCGGATGCGGTCGCCGGGCAGTCCGACGAGGCGTTTGACGAAGGTCTCGCGGGCGTTGACGGGGTAACGGAAGACGATGATGTCGCCGCGCTTGAGGGGAGTATAGGGCAGGACGAAGCGGCTGACCGGGCCGGGTGGGGCGTATGCGAGCTTATCGACCAGCAGATGGTCTCCGATGAGCAGGGTGTCCTCCATCGAACCGGTGGGGATGACGAACGCCTGGACGAGCGTCGTGGTCCCGAACAGGAGCAGGAGAATGGTCACCGTCCACTCAGCGATCACACCTCTTGGACGTTGCCCATGCTCATCGGTCACCGCGGCGGCTGTGGCGCCGGCGGCTTCGAGTTCGGGCGTGTCTAGGGGAGGCAGGCCGCCGGCCGGCGTCAGTTCCGGTGTATCAGCCACTGACCGTTATTCTAGCAGCCATTTGACGGGCCTCCGGCCTGATCAGCGGGCGTTACTCGCTGGCGACCAGCTTGATTTCCGCCGATTCGACGATGCTGCCGGTGTCGGAATGGAAGATTTCCAGGCGGAAGCGGACGGTGGAGGCGTGGTTGCGGTAGAGAACGCCGCCGCGGGCGAGGTCGTCGAGGCCGAGATCGACGGTCTTGCGGCTGTCGCCGTCAAAGATGACCAGGACGGCACGGCGGGCCTTCTGAACGGCGGGCGCGTTGAGGTTCCATTTGACGTGCAGGCTGTCGCCGGAGCGGGCGACGCTGACGCCGAGGTTATAGGGATCGGCCTGTTTCGCTGGTGCGGCGGGCTTATTGAAGCTCATCGATATCTGGAAACCGAGAACGACGCCGAGCAGGAGGAAGACGAACGAAAGCGGGATCCAGACCCAGGACGGCTGCGATTTGCGGGCGTTTTCGGGCTTCTGGAGAGGTTCGGATGAGGATTCGGCGGATTCGGAGGCTTCGGCAGCTGCAGAGCGGTCGCCGCCGGCGCCAAGCGTAGGGGCAATCGAGTCGATGATGGCGCTGGCCATGGCCGAACCCGCGAGGCCGCCATGATGGGTATGGGCGTCTTCTTGCGGGGTGAAGCCGGTGTCGTAGGGCAGTTCTGCCTGGGGGGTGTGGCCTTGGCCGGGGGCGCGCTTGGGGCGGGGTGCGCCGCCGAGTTCCTTGCGCCGGAAGGGGAAGACTTCGCCGTTGGGTTCGTCGGGAAGCGTGCCGGATTCGGTCCAGCAGTAGGCGGCTTCGCCGATGCGGGTGGCGTAGGGGCGCACCAGCAGACAGATGGCTGGCGCGGGGAAGTGAGCATCAAGAAGTTTGCGGTCCTCGGCGCCGAGTTTGAACTCGTTGCGCGTATTGCTTCGGAAGTAGCCGACGACGCGGATGCGCTTGTCCGGGGCTGGCGCCCACTGCTCGATGGTCTGCCGGAAGCCGGCCATGTCGTTTTCGGAGAGGATATATGACGGCCCGCGCAGGTGCTCGCAGGGGACGGTGACGAAATCCTCGATCCGGATCACCAGGCGATCGCCCTGTTCAGCCGTGCCCAGCAGGATGCCGCCGACCTCGGCGCCGCGCTTGGGGACTGCGCCGTAGCCCTTCATGATGTCGAAGTTGAGGCGGTCGATGATATCGAACTCGATGGAGATGGATACCGCCTTGCCGGACGGCGAGTAAAGGAACGCGCTGCCGGCCGTCGTACCTCCTGCGGGGACTGGGGGTGGGCCTTCCATGGGCATCAAGATGGAACCGTTGCGACCTGGCTCTCCGGGGCCGGTTGCCTGATCGTATTGTACAGGGTGCAAGGGATCAGCGACGCTCGACTTGGTATCCATCTGACTGATTCATCGGCGGAAACCCGCCTGGACTTCAGCCATACTGGAGAGGGAATCGCCTCAATCCGCCATGGCCGCAGAACTGTTCATCGTCTCGACGCCGATCGGAAACCTGTCGGATATGACCTACCGGGCGGTGGAGACGTTAAAATCGGTGGCGGTGATCGCGTGCGAAGACACGCGTCACAGCCGCAAGCTGCTGGATCACTTTGGGATATCGAAGCCGCTGGTGAGCCTGCATGAGCACAACGAGGCCGGGCGGACCGAGGAGTTGATCGGGCGGCTGACGGCCGGCGAGAGCGTGGCGGTGATCAGCGACGCGGGGACGCCGCTGGTGTCGGATCCGGGGTTTCGATTGGTGAGGGCAGCCGTTGACGCCGGCATTCGGGTGACGCCGGTGCCGGGGGCGTCGGCGGTGATGGCGGCACTGGCCGGGTCGGGGATGGCCACGGACGAGTTCCATTTCGCTGGGTTCCTGCCGCGCAAGGAAGGCGAGAGGCGGAGGCGGCTGGAAGAGCTTGCGGGCACATCAGGGACGCTGGCGATCTATGAGGCTCCGCACCGTATTTTGTTTGTTTTGAAAGAGATCGTCGAGGTGATGGGGGATCCGGAGGTGTGTGTTGGGCGGGAGTTGACCAAACTGCACGAGGAGTTTCTGAGAGGCAGGGCGAGCGAAGTGGAAGCGGAGTTGAGAGGGCGTGGCGAGGTGAAAGGGGAGTTCACCGTGTTGGTGGCGCCGAGGCAGCCGGTGGCCGAGGAGTTGACGGTGGAAGAAGAGGTGGTGGCGCTTGAGAAGACAGGGTTGTCGAGGATGGACGCTATCAAGGCGGTGGCGCGTAGCCGGGGCTTGGGAAAACGGGAAGTCTACGAGGCGATGGAGCGGCACCGCCATGGGCGGGGCTGAGCGGGGGGTGCAGAGTCAGGATTTTGACCACTGGTCGCGGGCGGCGTCGAGGGCGCCCTTCACCTGTTCGGAGTGGTCGTATTCGGCTTCGAGGAACTGAAAGGCCTGGATGAGCCAGTCAGCCAAGCCTGCGCGCGTGAGGGAATAGAAGACGCGGCGTCCCTCACGGCGCTCCTTCACGATATGATGGGCCCGGAGGACAGAGAGGTTTTGCGAGACGCCCGAATGGCTGATGCCGAGCTTTTCCTGGAGCGAGTTCACGTCCTGCTCGCCGTCGCGCAACTCGATGATAATCCTCGCCCTATGGGGATGGGCGAAGGCGCCGAGGAAGTCAGACAGCTCTTTGAGGGCGACGGCACGGTAGGGCATCTTGATCTTTGCTCTTGAGGTATTCTGTCAGATCGCAATCAAGATGTCAAAAATTTGAACAAATGAATAGTTCTAGGCAGCCAGTCGCGGCTGGAAAGCATCAAACAAGCCATGGTGTGCCGGCGTCTTCACCGATAATCCCTGACGCGGTACGGCGCGGCGCACCCCCCTCATAAGGAGTACTCATAACCCATATGGCTGACGCCACAGCACTGCCGGCTAAGCCGGCTCATACGCAAGGTGAACCACCTCATTCCGGCGCAAGCGCAGTCTATCATAACGTCCACCCCTGGGAGCGGCTGAAGTGGCTGTTGAGGATGGAGTCCCGGGAGTTGTGGGTGGCGGCGATTTACTCAGCGGTGATCGGACTGCTGACGCTGGTGTTGCCGGTGGCGACGCAGACGCTGGTGAATACGATCGCCTTTGGCGCGGTGATTCAACCTCTCGTGGTGCTGACGGCGCTGGTTTTCATCGCCCTGCTGTTCGGCTCGATTCTCAACGGCTACCGGCTATGGGTGGTGGAGCTGATTCAGAGGCGGATCTTTGTCCGGATCTCCGGCGATGTCACGCACAGGCTGGTGCGGGTGCAACCGGAGGCATTCGATCAGCATCACGGGCCCGAGCTGGTGAACCGGTTTCTTGAAGTGGTATCGGTGCAGAAGGCGGCGGCGACATTGCTGGTGGACGGCTTGACGGTGGTGTTTTCAGCGACGGTCGGGATGATCCTGCTGGCGATCTACCACCCCTGGCTGCTGGCGTTCGACGTTTTCCTGCTGATCCTGTTCCACATCATTCTGTTCCCGTTGGGGATCGGGGCGATTCCGACGGCGGTGAAGGAGTCGAAGGCGAAGTATGCTCTGGTGGCATGGATGGAGGAGATTGCGCGGCACCAGATCGCGTTCAAAACGAAGTCGGGTTCAGACCTGGCGGCGAGCCGGTCCAATGAACTGGTGCTGGACTATCTGGGCTACAGGGCGAAGCACTTCCGGATACTGCTGCGTCAGATCTTGAGTTCATTCGTGTTGCAGGCGCTGGCGAGCGCGGTGCTGCTGGGTGTTGGCGGGTGGCTGGTGATCGAGCGGCAACTGACGCTGGGCCAGTTAGTGGCGGCGGAGCTGGTGGTGGCGCTGGTGCTGGCGAGTTTCACGAAGTTCGGCAAGCACCTGGAAGCGTTCTATGACCTGATGGCGTCGGTGGATAAGCTCGGATATTTGGCGGATCTGCCGGTGGAGCGGACAGACGGCGAGAAGGTGCCGGCGAGCGCGGGAGGAGCAAAGGTCCGGATGCAAGTTCACCGGGCCGGGCACATCGGGGTACGGTCGGTATTGAGCGGGCTGGAGTGGGAGATACCGGCGGGGGCGAAGTACGGGCTGATGGGCCGTGCGGGGTCGGGCAAGAGCTTTCTTTTCGACACGCTGTATTTGTTCCGGGCGCCGGAGGATGGCTGGATCGAATTTGACGGCAAGGACACGCGGGATCTGAGCCTGGACGACCTGCGGCAGCAGATTGGACTGGTGAGGAAGCCGGAGATCTTCGACGGGACGATTATTGAAAACCTGAGGTTGGGCCGGTACTCGCTGGATACTGCCGAGGCCAGGGAGGCCCTGGCAAAGGCTGGGGTGCTGGAGGAGATCCAGGCGTTGCCCGACGGGTTGAACACCAAGTTGCAGACGGGCGGTCCGCCGCTTTCGTCGAGTCAGGCGATCCGGCTGGAGATCGCAAGGGCGCTGGCCAACCGGCCGCGGATGCTGTTGTTGGACGAGTGCCTCGATTTCCTGGAGGATGTTCCGGGGCGGGGCGAACTGTTCGACCGGCTGCTTGGCCCGGATGCTCCCTGGACAGCGGTGGTGGCGACCCAGAGCGAGGAGATTCTGTCGCGCTGCGACAAGGTCTTCCGGCTGGAGAGCGGCAAGGTGCAGGAGGTGGCGCGATGAGGAACGGCAACAGAGCAGTTCATCGCCACGGGCATGATGAGGGCGGTTTGCTGGGCAGCCTGGGCACGCTGCCGGCCATGGAGATGGTGATGGCGAACCACAGCGCCCGGCGGCTTGCGTACCTGCTGCTGTTGCTGCTGGCGGTGCTGGTGGCGGTGCTGATCCTCACGCCGTGGATGCAGAACGTGGATGGAGCGGGTCATGTGTCGGCGCTGACGCCGCTGGAGCGGACGCAGACGATATCGGCGCCCGTCGACGGGCGGGTGGCGAAGTGGTATGTCACGGAAGGGACGAAAGTGAAGGCGGGCGATCCAGTGGTGGAACTGGCGGATAACGATCCGCAGGTGCTCGAACGGGTGGAGCGGGAATTGCAGATGGTGGAGGAGCGCGGGATGAACGCGCAAAGCCGTGTCGGGGCGGTCCAGGACAGGCTGGCGCGGCTGGAAGAGGCGCGGACGAATGCGATAGCGGCGGCGCGGTCGCGGATCCAGGTGGCCGAGGACCGGATCAGGGGTGCGGAGCAGTCGATCACGGCGGCCGAGGAGCGGGTGAAGTTTGCGAGGTTCAATATCGATCTGCGGCAGAAGGCCTTTGACAAGGGGCTGACGGCGCTGCGCGACGTGGAAGCGGCGCGACAGGAGATCAATACGGCGGAGGCAATGTTGCGGCAGTCGCAGGCGGCGCTGAGCGCGTCGAGGAATGAGAAGCGGGCGGCCGAGGAAGACTTGAAGCGGATCGAAGCCGATACGCAGGCGTCGGTTGAATCAGAGAGGGCGAATCTGAATGCGGCGCGGGCAGAGGTGTCGAACATCAAGGCCGAGGTTCAACGGACTGAAGTTAAGGTGGCGCGTCAGGGGACACAAAAGGTGACGGCGCCGCGGGATGGGACGATTCTGCGGCTGCTGGCGCAGCCGGGCAGCGAGATGCTTAAATCCGGCTCGCCCCTGGCGACGTTTGTTCCAGACGCCTACAAGCCAACGGTCGAGTTGTGGCTGAATGGCATGGATATGCCGCTGGTGAGGGCTGGCGACCCGGTGCGGTTGCAGTTCAATGGCTGGCCGGCGGTGCAGTTTGTCGGCTGGCCGTCGGTGGCGGTGGGCACGTTTGGGGGCAGGGTGGAGTTGGTTGATGCGACCGAGACGAAACAGGGACAATTCAGGATCCTGGTGACGCCAGATGAAAAAGACGATCCGTGGCCGTCGGCGATGTACCTGCGGCAGGGCGTTCAGGCGCGCGGCTGGGTGCTGTTGAAGAACGTCCCGCTGTGGTGGGAACTGTGGCGGCGGTTTAACGGATTCCCGCCTGTGATCGCAGACGACGAACCGGGAGCGAAGGCAGCGAAGGGGAAAGGCTGATGCGGAACATCAGGCTCACGATATTGCGAATTGGCGCGGTGTTGGCGGCCGGGCCGTTGATGGCGCAAACGCCGGTGCTGCCGGATCCGGTGGCGCGTCCGGCAGGGACGTGGCTGGCGCTGGAACAGGTTTTGCAGTCGGTTGAGACGCACTATCCGCCGCTGCTGGTCGCGCTTCAGGACAAGGTGCTGGCCTCGGCTGATTTGATGGTGGCCGAGGGGCGGTTCGACGTGGCCCTGCGGGGCGGATATGACGGGTCGTACTTCGGCGCGTATCCGAACGATGTTTACCGGGCGAGCGTCGAGAAGCCGCTGGAGTTCAACGGCATGACGCTGAACGGCGGCTACCAGTTGGGCCAGGGGACGTTTGCCACCTATGACGGCAAGCGTGAGACGGATGCGGCCGGCGAGTTTAGAACCGGGTTCAAGGCGCCACTGCTGCGGGACCGGGCGATCGACGGGCGGCGCGCGGATCTCTATAAGGCGGTGATCGGAAGGCGGATTGCGGAGTTGGGCGTGGATCAGCAGCGGCTGGCGATTATTCAAATGGCGACGCGGCGGTACTACGACTGGGTGGCGTCGGGGCGCAGGTTGGAAGCGGCCGAGGCGGTTCTGAAAGTGGCCGAGGCACGGGATCAGCAACTGAAGGACGCCTCGGAGATCGGCCAGATTCCACGGATCGACGTGACCGACAACGTGAGGGCGATCCTGACGCGTCGCAATCAGGTGATCGAGGCGCGGCGGGCGCTGGAGTTGGCGGCGATCGATTTGTCGCTGTACTATCGCGACGGGTCGGGACGGCCAACGCTGGTCGAGTCTGCGCTGCTGCCGCCGGACTTTCCGGCGTTGAAAGACCTCACCCAGCAAAGGTTGGCCGACGATGTGGATTTGGCGTTGCTGCGCCGGCCTGAGGTGCGGCGGTTCACGGCGCAAAAGGAACAGGTGGAGATCGACCGGAAGCTGGCGCGCAATCAATTGCTGCCGAATATCGACGTGGCGGTGAATTACTCACGCAATGCCGGCGACCGCATTATTAAGCGGGGGCCGGACGAGTTGCAGGCGTCGTTGATCCTCGACCTGCCGGTGCAGCGGCGTCAGGCCAAGGGCCGGGATATGGCCGCGGTGGCGCGGATCAGGCAGTTCGACGAACGGGAGCGATTTGCGCGCGACCAGATCACGGCCGAGGTGCAGGACGCTTATTCGGCGGTGAAGGCGGCGTATGGGCGGGTGCAGGTGCTGAGGCAGGAGTTGGAGGTGGCCCGGCAACTGGAAGAGGCCGAGCGGGCGCGGTTCCAGTTGGGCGACGGGACG
>JACZJQ010000343.1 GCA_014860455.1 Bryobacteraceae bacterium
CCTCCGGCCACCTCCAATACGAAATCAAACTCCGCTCCGCTCCAAGATGATCCTTGAACGCGATCAGCCCCGACTGCCCTATATCAGACCGGCCAAGATCCAGCCACTCCATCCCGCGCTCTACGCCATCCTCCGCAGCCCTCCACATCAGGTACGGCATGCACCCCAGCGCATGCATCCGTGCAACCGACGCCCCATACTTGTACACGACCACTCGGCCCTGCCGGCCCGTCAAGATCGCCGCCGCCGCCCGCCCATCTTTCCGCGCCACCCAAACCGTCAGCGCCGCTCCCAGGCAATCCCCCAGATTTCGAAACCAATCCAGCGGCTGCGGCGGCAGCCCATGACGCTTCCTCGTCTGAATCATGAGCCCGTAGAACTCCTCCAGCAGCCCCGCCGAGTTCCCCTTCTCCACCACTACGCCCTCCCGCTCCGCCCGCCTGATCTTTCTCTGAACGCAGTCCTTGTGAAATCCCCGGAACACCGCCTCCGCCCTCACCCTCAAATCCAATCGGTGCGCCACATAGCTCTGCCCCGGCCGAAACCCCAGGTACTCACCTGCCGCCGCCACCCAAGGCCTGATCTCCCCGTATCCGTACCTGCCCTCCTTCACCCTGCCTCGAAACCCTTCCAATAGCTCCGCCAGGTCTCCTGCACCCCGAACTAGCGGCTCGCAATGATCCGAAAACGGCACAGACACCAGTCTTCGCCCCGTCAGCCAACTCCGTACCCGGCTGTACACCAGCCCGTTTGCCAGCGCCTCCCCCGGCGCCGATGTGGTCAACGCCACCGACTCGAAACCGTAGGTCCTCCACAGCGCCTCCAGCCAGCCGCAAGTGTGAAACAACGACCCCGCGGGATGCCGCTCCACCAGTTCGCCCCACCGTCCATCCGTCAGCGGATTGATCTCGTAGATCGTCAATCCCTCAGCCCCACTCCATTGAACGACGCCAACGCCAGCCGGTCCACCAGATCGATGTATTCCCCCTGCTTCCGCTTCCAGTTGTTCCTCTCCACGTACTCCTGCCCCGGATTTGTCAGCCATCCCCCAAGCCCCCGGCGCCGCTGGGTCCTCTCAGCGCGCGGAATTGAACATGCGCTGCCGGTCTGCCGTGCCCCCATCGTCCAGACTTTTCCGCGGACCGCGGCTTCCCCGCGGGCCACCCGCGCCTGTAGCTTCCTGGCGACCAGCGCGCAGGCGAGTGTGGAATTGACGTCTCTAGGCACAACGACAATCTCTGGGTTGTCGTCAACCACGACCGGATCGAGCCTGTTTATGAACATCGCAGCCTGCACTGAGCAAGAACGCACCCGGCTCCCAGAGGGTAGTCTGGCTGCGGCAATCCATGCTCTGGAAAGGACCGGCCTGAATCCGTTCGTCATTGTGCTGCCCCGCATGAACCAGCAGCGGCCGGAATTCTCCCTCCACGGCGAGCTCACGGCAAAGATGCCCGATTCCGTGAAATCCGGCCGTGCTCCGGGCAACAACAGCACCGTTGCCGGGGAATATGAACCGGCCCCACCCAGGCCTAACCAGCCGTATCACTGCCGGCCCGTGACCACCTCAGCCTGTGGAATGCCGGCTCAACGATGCCGCGCCACCAATCCACCGCGATGGGATTCCAATCGCGGGAATCAGCTCATGAACGCTCTCTCCAGGCGCCGTTACCGTTCTCGGAGAACCTGTCCGTCATCAGCGAGTCCACAAGCTGTAGATACTCATTGTCCCGCGCCCCCGGGCCTGCCGTCTTCGCCCAATCGGCGAGCACACGAATCCCCGTCCACTTCGGGTACATCGTAGCCAAGTCGAACTGCCCCCGGTTACCAAACACCTGCACCAGATCGTACCGAATCCAGTAATGACGCCGCATCAGCATCGCCGCCGCTCGGACCCGCCGCCCTACCGCGCCCCCTCCTTGCTCAATTCGGTGGACCCGCACCCCATTCCCATCATCCTCATGACCGCACGCTTCCCCGATGGTGATCAGATCCACCCAGTCGCCGCGACGCGTCAGCAACCCGGCACACTGCCTCGCTTCCCTCTCCTCGCTGCCTCCCCCCGCCACCATGCAGATCTTCCTCCTGGAGTTCCGAGCCCCCTCTGCAACCTCCGCCCTGTAATACCTTGCCACCTCGCAAGGCAGTGCCTCCCAGAACACCCCGCCATATCGCTCCCGCGCATACCTCAGGAACTCTTCGTACATCTTCACTGACGCCTCGCCCTGTGCCGGCTGCCCGTCAAAGCACATGTAGTCCGGATGCGTGTTCAGCAGCGCCATCCCCCCGCACTCAGCGATCCAGTCCAGCTTGCGCTTCCAGACGTCAATGCTGCGTTCCTGCAGAATTGTGAACAACGTGAAGTCCTGCGCCAGCGTGTAGGGCAGCTCAACGTAGCCCCCGCCATCGGGCGCGGCCACCCAAAACGGGAAGATCGTTCCAACCCCGTCCGACTCCGGCTCAAACGGATCCGTGTCAAACGTCGACGCGTCATACTCGGTCCCGATCATGTGCATCCACGCCAGATTGTGGTG
The DNA here is from genome assembly GCA_014860455.1 of Bryobacteraceae bacterium. GTDB lineage: Bacteria > Acidobacteriota > Terriglobia > Bryobacterales > Bryobacteraceae > PNKE01. Next base: position 2,532 of record JACZJQ010000343.1, read on the forward strand.
CATCAGCGGTGACCGGAATCCCCTCGCAGCCCACTTCTTCACATACTCGCGAATCTGCTCCGCCTCCATCGCAAAATGAGCCTTTGAAACGAACAGCCTCCCGTCGTGCTTCAGCCCATGCACCCCCACCTCGAACCCCGCAGCCTCCAGCCTCGCCCTCAACTCGTCCGCAACCCTGTAATTCCCCTCCGGCACGAAGTTGAACGCCGCCCGGAATCCATAACTCCGGTCCAACTCCATCAGCCGCTCCACCTTTGCCAGTCCCACTTTCGCCTCTACATCGTGCGTGAGCACAAAGGCGAACTGCTTGCCCTCAGGCCATCCCGGCCACCCTGGAGGCTTCACGCCCGCCCTCTCGTCGATCGGCCAAACCCCGGAATTCTCGCGTCTCAGCCTCTCCGCCAGCCACCGCCGCACCCCGATCCGAACACGCCACGGCACATACGGCCGCACCGCGTAGTACGCCTTGTTGATCAGTCTCGTCAACTCCGCCTCAGCTCACACCCAGCGCGACGCCCGCCCTGCGCCGTCTATTTCCGCCCATAATAGCCTGCATACTTCTCGTACAACCGGCTCAAGTCCTCCGCCCCGTTGAAGATCAGCCCCGCCACCTTTCCCGGACCCAGCAGCCCCAGCGCCTCGTGCACCGTGTCCTGCGGCGTCTTGCCCGCCCGCAACACCAGCAGCACTGCATCCACCAGTCGCGAGAGGCAAAGCGCATCGGTCAGCGGCACCATCGGCGGCGTATCCACGATCACCCAGTCGAAATGCGACGTCAGCGTATCCAACACCGCCGGCAGCGACGCTGTCTGCAGCAGTTCGGTCGGGTTGCCCAGCGGATTACCCGCCTGCAGCAGATACCAGTGCAGCGGCTCGATCTTCCGGATCGCATCCAGCGGATTCAGCCCGTTCTCCAGGCACTCCGCCAGCCCCGGCAACGCCGTAACCGCCAACGTCTTCGCCAGGCTCGGCCGGTGCAGATCCGCCTCCACCAACAGCACTTGCCGCCTTCCGCTCTCCGCCAGCACCGTCGCCAGATTCATCGCGACAGTCGATTTCCCATCCTGCGGCGTCGGGCTCGTAACCACCAGGCTCTTCAGTTGCCCCTTCGCGCCCAACTCGCGCAGCCGCATCCGCAGGTACCGGAAACGGTCCGCCCCCGGACTCCTCGGGTCGGAGAGCACGATCAGCCTCTGCTCAGGCGTAATCTCAACCTTTTCAACTGCAATCTGGCCAAGATCAGGCCTCATCTCAAGGGACTCCGATTCAAGTAAGTGCCACTCCTTCCGGACCTGCTTTGGCTCGGTATTTTGGTCTGTAAGATGCATCTCTAGTCTCTCATGCCGCGGTCAGGCTGTGGTTCTGCTTCCGGCTCGCTCTCTTGCTAAGTAGACGCTTGGTGGTTGTTGTTCCCTGGCGTTGAACATAACGAAGGCGGATCCAAGCCCTACAGCAACCCGCTCTTCATTGCCACAAACACCTCGGCCGCCGCCACCACCGCCAGCATCACAATCGCCGCCACCAACTCCACCCCCCTCGTCCACTTCCGTTTCCACAATTCCTCCGGCGTCATCACCAGCGGCACCCCCACCACCAGCGGCGCATCGAAATGCCGCTTCACCTCTTTCTCCGTATGGAACGACTTCGTCCGCAGGTCCATCAGGAAGGCCAGCACCACCCCCAGCCCCAGCCCGCCCACCAGTGAAGCCAGACTGATCTTCGCCCGCTTCGGGCCCGACGGCACCGACGGCAGCGAAGGTGGATCGACTAGCCGGAAATGCTGCCCCGCCTGCTGCTCCTCCAGGTTCGCCGTCAACTGCGAATTCAGCTGTTTGCCCAGCAGGTCCTCGTAATCCCGCTTGTAAAGTTCGTAATCACGCAGAATCCCCGTCAGTTGCTGCTCCCGCACCGGCGTCAGCCGCAGCCGGGTCTGATACTGCGAAACCTCCAGCCGCAGCCTCTGCTCGTCCCGAGTCAGATTCTCCGTCTCCATCAGGTTCGCCTCCACCTGACCCTTCAACTGCGCCACGATCGGGTCTGTTGGCACTTGCCCCTGCTGTGGCTTCACGATCCCTGTCTTCCCGTTCTGCAGTTCCGTGAGCAGACCCTGCAGTCCCTCGATCTGCCCGTCGATTTTCACCACTTCCGGGTGCTTGGGCGTAAACCTCGCCAGTAGTGCCGACCGGTCCGAATTCAGGCGCGCGATGTTCCCGCTCAACACCGACTCGAGCCCGATCCGCTGCTGCTCGGCCCGGCTTCGGTTCGAAAGGTTACTCTGCAGTTGAATCCGCAAATCCGTCAGCGTTCCAAGGTTCGACTGCTCCTGCTGAGGCAACTCTCCCAGGTTCCTGAGCTTGAAGTCCCGAAGCCGCCCCTCGGCTGCGTCCAGCTTCTTTTTTGCCTCTTCCAACTGCTCCGTAAGGAACTTGGCTGTGGTCGTCGCCTGGCCCCCCTGAGCCTTCATGTTTTCCTCGATGAACAGCGACGTCAACCGGCTTGCCACTTCCTGAGCCAGTTGCGGAGTCTCCGCTGTGTAGGAGACCGTGAACGCCGACAAGTCTGACATGCCTCTAATGTTCCGTGGTTGCTCGATAGGCGTTACCGCGATCTGCTTCCGCATGTGTTCGGTCAACCTGTCTGGCTTCAGCCTCTGCTTTTCCGCCGGATAAAGCCCGAACGCGTCGATGATCCCCAATAACCGGGTCCGCGATAGGATTTCGCGCGTCATCGTCTGCAGAGCCTCCGACACCGGGATCGTGTTCGTCGGGTCAACATACCGCTGCGAAACCTGTTGCCGTACCACCACCAGCGTTGCATCGGACGTATACTCATCTGGCATCTGCAGAACCGCGCCGATGGTGAGCAATGGAATAATGACTGTTGACAGTATCATTAACCACCTCCACCGCGTGATTACCCCGACAAACCAGCTGATGCTTTCAGCGATGCTCTGTTCCCTATCTTCCATATCTTCTATCCTTCAAATCTTCCCAAATCGAATTCTATCCTATCAGCCCGTGGTGGAAGTCCCGATTCTCCACGTGGCCAGCGCCGCCGCGGCCCAATGGGTGGAATCGTGCCAGGCCAGACCTGCGCTGTCGTCGTGCTGGTCGCCATCGCTAAC
>JACZJQ010000344.1 GCA_014860455.1 Bryobacteraceae bacterium
TCGATGCCCCGACCGTAGCTCCACCGGAGGTCCCGACGCCGCCGGCCAAACCGGCCACGCGCCATCTCCTCCACCGCCTCGACGCAATCGACAAGACACGCATCAAGCCCCAGTCGGCCCTGGAAGCCGGCAAACTCTACGGCCTCGGCGTCAAGATCGGTCCGACCGAGAAGGGCTGGGCGCGCGGCAAGGAATCTTTCCCTGAGCCGCCCATCCGGCCTGAGGAGTCGGGCGTCTCGCTCGCAGTCGTCTTCACTGAACCTAACTCCTGCCCCGCGGGCGAGCTGAAAACCATCTTCCTGCCGCGCGCCGGCGCCAGTTCAGAATGCCGCTTTGAGTTCACCGCCTCGGCCGCATCCAACCTGTTTGAAGGCTGGATCTCGGTCTATCACAACAACCGGTTGCTCCAGGAAGGCGTACTGCGCGCCGAGGTTGTCGGCGGCGCCTCCGGCCCAACGCCGCCGCCGGCGAAGACCGAATTCCGCATCGGCGCCATGCCCCGCCCGCTTTCGCTCGGCCTGCGCGATGTCGCGCCCGCGGCCGGCACAATCCGCCTTGAAGACGCCGCCGTCAGTTCGGTCCGTGGCGTCAACGCCGCACGCATCCCGCTGCCCGGCATCAAGGCCGCCGTCGACGCCATCTCCGCCGAATTCGACACCATCGATTGGGAAACCCTCCGCAACTGGACCACCGACAAATCCGCCGCCCGCGGCCTGGCCCGCATCGCCCAGCTCGGCGCCGCACTACGCCAGGCACTCGTCGCCGATAAGCTGATGCAGCAGATCGTCGCCAGCGACGGGCCCCTCATCGTCAACGACGCCGGTTCGGCCACCCGCGTCCCCATCGAACTCTGCTACGAATTCCCCGCCCCCAAGTCCACCGCCAAGGTCTGTCCCAAGGCCGTGGACGCCCTGTCGTCCGGCGCCGGGCGATGCACCTGCGAGAACGGAACCGACCACCGATCGTTCGTCTGCCCGTTCGGCTTCTGGGGACTGCGCCGCGTCATCGAATGGCACAGCGCCGTCGCCGACTCGCGCGCCGATGAGTCCATCGAAGTCACCAACGAGCCCGTCGCCGGACGCGAAACCCTCACCCCGCTGGCCGCTGTCCTGCACGCCCAATCCAATCGCGTCCCAGCCAAGGCGTCGAAGAAACTGGCCACCGCCCTCAAGCAGGCCCAGGCCCTGCACCAGGCATCCGACTGGACCACCTGGTCCGCCCTGATCTCCACTGCCCGCCCATCCATGCTGCTGCTGATGCCCCATGTCGATCACAACCTCCAGCCCCCTGTCATGGAAATTTTCCACCAGATGAAAGACCCGCCGGGCATTGAACCCGCCGACGTTGTCGCCGCCCCCCCGCAACAGCCCCTCGTCCTGTTGCTGGGCTGCGGCGCCGCCCACGCCCGCATCGATTTCATGAGCCTGCCCGCGCAGTTCCGCCGCAACCACGCCGCCCTGGTCGTCTCGCCGATCGCCGAACTGCTCGCCACCGACGCTCCCGAAATCGCACGGATCTTCATCGAGACCCTCGCCACCTGCCGCCCAGACGCCCGCCCGGCCGGCGAGGTCCTGCTCGCAACCAAACGCAAAGCCCTGGCCGAGGGCCGCCTCGCGGGGCTCATGCTGCTCTCGGCCGGCGACGCCTCATGGCTGCTGGCCGGCTAACCGCGCTTTCAGGAACCACTCATGTTCACCATCGAAATGCTCCCCGCCTACCACGGCGACTCGCTTTGGATCGAATACGGCTCCAAGCGTAGCCCCAGCCGCGTGCTGATCGACGGCGGCCTCAGCGGCACCTACGACTCCATCACCGCCCGCGCCCCCGCCACCTGCCCCCTCGAACTGTTCTGCGTCACACACATCGACCAGGACCACATCGAAGGCGCCGTCAAACTGCTCGCCAATCTGCCCCCCGCCATCACCATCGACGACGTCTGGCACAACGGCTACAAGCATATTCAGGAGGCCGCCCGTCTCGGCGCAGCCCAGGCCGAAAAGCTCCAGGCGGCGATCGAAAACCACGCCCGCGCACCCTGGAACGCCGCCTTCCAGGGCGGCCCCGCGGCCATCACCAGCAACGGACCCCTGCCCGAAGTCACGCTGCCGGGCGGACTCCGCCTCACGCTGCTTTCGCCCGGCAAACCCCAACTCACCAAGCTCCGAAAGAAATGGGAGGCCGAATGCGCCAAGGCGGGTATCCTGCCGGGCGTCACTGCGTCCGGCGAAGACGCACTGCAAAGAGACAAAAAACTGCGCCCCCGCCGGCTTGGCGCAACACTGGACGTCGAAGCCCTGGCCGCGGAACACTTTAAACCCGACACCGCCCCCGCCAACGGCGCCTCGATCGCATTCCTCGCCGAATACGACCGGAAGGCCGTCCTGTTTGCCGCCGACGCCCACTCGCCCGTTCTGGAAGCTTCGATCGTGCGCCTGCTGGCCGCCCGCAATCAATCCAAACTCACCCTGGACGCCTGTAAGCTCTCCCATCACGGCAGCAAGTCCAACAACGGCCCCGCCCTGCTCTCGATGCTCGATTGCCCGTCTTACCTGGTCTCCACCAACGGTGACAGATTCGACCATCCCGACCCCGAAACCATCGCCCGCATCCTCGTCGCCCGCCGCGGCCTCAATACCCGCTTCTGGTTCAACTACCGTTCCGAAGACAACGCCATCTGGGACGTTGCGCCGCTCAAGAAGCACTGGAAATATCGCACCCAATTCCCCGATAACGAAACAGGAGGCATCAAGATCACGCTATGAGCGCCAAGCAACTCACTGACCCCGGCCTGAAAATCGCCCTCGCCCTCTCCGGCGGGGGATTCCGCGCATCGCTGTTCCACCTCGGCGCGCTGCGCCGTTTCAACGACGCCGGGCTGCTCTCCCGCCTCACCGCCATATCGTCGGTCTCCGGCGGCTCCATCACCAACGGCCTGCTTGCAACCAAGTGGCATAAGCTCACGCCGGACGCGACGGGCCGCTTCACCAACTTCCGCCAGGAAGTCGAACAGCCCATGCGGGATTTCTGCGGTAAAAACCTCCGCAACCACCCCCTGCTTTTCGGCCGCTTCAATCCCCTGAAGTGGAAAGACCTCGCCACCCGCGACTATTCCGTCACCAACCTGCTGGTAGAACGCTATGACGAGGACCTCCTCGGCCACGCCAAAATGAGCCTCCTGCGCGACATCAAATCCGCCGGCGGCCCGTCGTTCATCTTCTGCGCCACCAACATGCAAAACGGCGTCAACTGGATCTTCAGCGACTCCCGCATGGGCGACTACCTCACCGGCTACACCTTCAAGGACGACATGACGCTGGGCGTCGCGGTGGCCACATCGTCGGCCTTCCCCATCGCCTTCCCGCCCCTCACCGTCAACCTCACCGGCCTCCCCTGGCAGGACGGCAAAATGGGTCCCGGCCCCGAACGTGACCAGATCCGCGCGAAGGCCATCCTCAGCGACGGCGGCGTCTACGACAACATGGGCCTCGAACCCGTCTGGAAGTCCAGCGATTTCGTCTTCTGCTCAGACGCCGGCGCACCCTTCAAGAACGACCCGGACCTCGGCGGCAACATGTTCACCCGCCTCAAACGTGCCAACGACGTCATTGACCGCCAGTCCCGAGCGCTGCGCAAACGCATGTTGATCGATAAATTCGAACGCGGCGACTACCGCGGCTCCTATTGGGGCATCGCCACCGACATCGCCGATTACCCGCTCACCCCCCAAGCGTCCGGTTACCGGGGCGCGACTCTCGAAAAAGTCTCCCGCATCCGCACCGACCTTGACGTCTTCGAGCCCGTCGAGCAGGACGTCCTGATGAACCACGGCTGGCTGCTGTCCGGCGCCGCTCTTCGCGCACACTGCTCCGAGTGGCCCGAGCGCCCTTCGGAAGCCCCCAGCCCCTCGCTGCTCGACAACCAGACCGCCCTCGACGCCCTCGAAAAGGCCGATTAAGTCCGGTAGGACAGGACTCTTCGCCCGTCCATCGCCCGATGAGCCGCTCGCCGCATACAAAGCCGCGACCGTGTGGAAGCGGTCTTTCGCGATGAGGGTGAGTAGCGGAGGGGAAAGCCGGCCGGTTTGACGGCCCTGCCCTGTACACCAGTTCTATGGCCTTCGTGTTGCGTTCGGCCCCTGCATCTCCAGGCCGCGGCCGCACGCCTCCAGCGTCTCCCGTGCCGGAGCGGAGATCAGCGAGGCTGGCCTGCGGCGCTGAGACGGCTCGCGCCTTCTCTTCAGGTCGTGTGCTGGAATCGCCAACTGCGACTCGATGGACACCGCTCTATCCACCATCATTTGCGGAAACTGCCCGGCGAGAAGCAGCGCCACTCCCCGAACTTCTTCCAGGCGGGCATGCAAAACTCGAGCCTCCAGGCTGGCCTTCAATGAAGCGACCTGACGTTCCGACTTGCGTTGCCGCTCTCGCAATTGCTCCTCGCGCTTCCGCCACTCCGTGCCCATATGCTGGGCACACAGGTACCACGCCAGGGTCGCTGAGCCAACCGAGGTCACCGCGGCGAGCAGAATTTGTTCGAGCATACGCCTCTGCCAGTAGATCGGGCGAATGCAGCAGAACTTTAGTACCAGGCTCAATCCCCTGCCGGCAATGGAAGGTGTCGTTCGGAGGTTTCCAAGCTGCCCCGCCAGGGCTTGCGGGGGCGTGAAGACTCGGGTACGGAAATCGAAGGCCAAGAAAAAGACCTGTGACCCGTGTGGAGTTTTGCCTAGAGCAGTTTCGATTCAATTGTTAACATATAGACAAGACGAGAAGTAGTTCGAACACTCGTTTGGCGTGAGTGAGTCGAGCAGGTTGCCGATCATGATCCAGAGTGCATCGACGCTGCGTTTGGCTGCTTTCCTTAGCAGCGCTTTGAGTTTGGAGAAGAACTTCTCGATCGGATTGAGGTCAGGCGAGTACGGTGGCAGGTAGAGCAAAGTCGCACCTGCAGAGGTGATCGCAGTTTTGACCCCGCTGACCTTGTGGCTGCTCAAGTTGTCGAGGATGACGATGTCTCCCGGCCGCAGCGCCGGAGCCAAGAACTGGCGGGCGTATGCCAGAAACATCTCCCCATCCATTGGCCCGTCGGTGACCATCGGCGCAATCAAACGGTCCTGACACAGACCGCCTACAAAGGTCGTCGTCTTCCAGTGACCATGGGGCACGGAGGCCACACAACGCTGTCCGCGCTGAGCCCGGCCACGTCTTCGCGTCATATTGGTAGTTGTCGACGTTTCGTCAATGAAGACGAGCTTTTGGACATCAAGCCGAGGTTGGCTTTCGCGCCACAGATATCGCGCCATCTGAACGTCTGGACGATCTTGCTCGCTGGCGTGCAGGGTTTTTTTTGAGGGTCAGATTCCACTTGTCTAACTGATGCCAAAGCGCGGGAACCTTGATCTGAATCCCAGCCTCCTGGGACAGACGCGAACAAATCTCGGCCAGCGTCAAGTCCACCTCGGCCTCGATCCAAGCTCGCACCTGAGCCTCCATGCCGGCCAGGCAAGAGCGCCGATGCCCGCCGATCCGCAAGCTCGACCGGTTGCCCTCCTGCTGCCATCGCTCACGAACCTGATAGACCCAAACCCGGCTCACTTCAAACCGGCGGGCGATCTCCGCCGGACGATCTCCGCGCTCCAGAGCGCGCAAAACACGATCCCGCAGATCCTGTGAATAGGCACGCATCCGATGACTCCCTTCTCAGGAGAAGCATATCACGGATGTGTATCTACTTAAATCGAAAGTGCTCTAG
>JACZJQ010000345.1 GCA_014860455.1 Bryobacteraceae bacterium
CCTGAATCGCCTCCAACGCAACCTTGGCTTTGAACTGCGGCGTGTGCTGCCTCTTGCGCATCGTCATCCCCTTCCTCGCGATGCCGACTTTGCCAAGATTCTATACAAGTACCGTGGTCCAGGATTTGGGGTCCACCATACCCAGCCACATAGCGTGGCGGTGCCCAAGCCGAGGAAATGCAAAACTCGGACCCCGCCAGTGAGCCCGCTGGCCCGGAACAGGGCCGGCCGTGGTCGTCGAGGGCGCCGGATCCTCTCCGCAGAGGCCTCCCTAGACAACTTCTGCCCGACCCGGCCGACGCCCCCGGCTCAGGAGCACCACCGGACATTCCGCGTCACCTCGCTTCATCACTTCGCCCAGGCGCCCCGGCGGAGATTGACGATGTAGTTATTGACACTATGCAATAAACAGTGGCATAGTATAAATACACATGCCTCACGAAAACGCCCAGCCCGACATCCCACGCAAACGAAAGGTCGTCAAACGGCGCATCCGTCAAAGCCGGTCGCCTTTCGGTCAAGCAGTCCGAGCAAGGCGCCGGATGTTGGAACTCACGCTGGACGCGCTCTCCGCCAGGACCGGAATCCACGCCACGACGATTTCTCTGATCGAAAGCGGGAGGCGATTGCCCCCAGAGCGGCCCGACGTCGTGCGGATCGCCGCGGCCCTCGACCTTGAGCCGGACTCCCCTGAATACGCGCGGTTGATCGAGTTGGCTGAGTCGGAGAGGTCGGAGCGCCGCAAGCGCGCGCATCGCGAGCCCGGAGTATTGCGAAAGGTCATCACTGTTGGGCCGAACCGCAAGATCGTGCCGCCTCCCGTGGTCTCCCCGCCCGGACGTGAGATCCAGCCGAGGGCTCATTCCGAAACCCTGGCGAGGGCTCTGATCAACCTTCTCGACCTTGAATTGCAGGAGGGTATCGCCAGTCTGCAGATCACAACCCGCACGGGGCAGAAGTATTCGATTTCGATGATGGAAAGCGAGGACTGACATGTCCGAATCACCTCAGATGTCCGCGGACCCGGCCGGCGATCGTCTGTTACGCGCCAGCGAGGTCATGCAACGGCTCGGCGTGAGCCGCTCAACCGCCTACCGCCTAATGAGCGATGGGACACTGCCCGTGGTGCGTTTTGGCGGTTCAAAACACCGGCCGAGGACGATTCGTGTGCGCGAGCAGTCGCTCAACAAATGGATGGAGGAGAACGAGTCTTGCGCCGGGCCGCCCAACCAAGAGAGGGACGGCAGCTGAGCTTACCTACTGATTTTGCGCTGACAACAGTGCATAGCATCCTCCGTGGGAGGACACGCACATGAAACCGTACCGCATCCAACGCAAGGGCAAACGCTACTGGGCGATGGAAATTCCCGCCCACTACCTGCCACCTGGCGCGGGTAGAACGGTGATTGTGGCAACAACCCGGGAGGAGGCTGAGGCGCGTTGGTTGAGGCGGGTTGCCGAGTACCGCCGCGGCCTGGATGTGAACGCCGCCAAGAAGACACTGAGCGAGTTTCTGAATGAGTTTCTCGATCAGTGCCGCGGCGGCGATCAGATCGAGCGGTCGACCTACGAAGACTACCGCCACCACATCCGAACGCACATTGAACCGATCCTGGGCAAGGTGACACTGGACCGGTTGACGACGCGGGAGATCGACCGGTTCCTGGTCGCCCTGAAGCAGAAGGTCTCGCAGCGGACCAAAAGGCGACTGGCGCCGAAGACGATCCATTACGCCTACGGAGTGCTGCGGTGCGCGCTGCAACTGGCTGTGGACTATGACTACATCAGCTTCAACCCAGCTTCGGCACAGTCGCGCAGATCGAGAGTTCGGATCAAGGCCAACACGGCGCCGATCCGTTGTTTCACCCCCGAGCAGTCACAGCAATTCCTGAAGGCCGTGCACCAAGACCGATACGCCTGTCTCTACGTTTTGGCCGTCACCACGGGCTTGAGAAAGGGTGAACTGCTCGGCCTGCAATGGGCCGACGTCGACCTCGATCGATCCCGGCTGACGGTGAATGACTCCTTGCAGTTCACGCGCCGGCTGAAGGGTGAGGATGGGCCGCGCTAGGTGCTGAAGGGGCCCAAAACAAAGCTCAGCCGCCGGACAATCGAATTGCCCGTGGTCGCGGTCGAAGCGTTGCGGCGTCATCGTGAGCTTCAAAACGAACATCGGCTTCTGGCCGGTGAACGCTGGCAGGAACTGGGTTTTATCTTCACGTCGCTCAAGGGCACGCCGCTGGACACGGGCAACGCACTGCATCGATTCCAGACGATCTGCGTCGGCGCCGGACTGCCGAAGATCCGATTCTATGATCTGCGCCACTCGCATGCCAGCCTGCTGATCCACGAAGGCGTCCACCCGAAAAAGATTGCCGAGCGACTGGGTCACTCCTCAATCAAGCTGACCATGGACACCTACGGCCATCTGTTCGACGGCAGCGACCGTGAATCGGCCGAGCGCACGGACCGGCTGTTTGGCCAGAAGCCGGACCCGGACGAGCCGCAAGGGCAAGCGGAGTTGGAGGAGAAGAAGGGGGCGAAACTGTTCGTGATGCCGAGCCGCAAGACTGGCTGAGGAGCGGATGCTGACAAAAATGCTGACAACACCACTTTGGTACAGATTGTCTGGGGAGCTAAGTGATTGAGAAGGAAGTGGTGCGCCCGGAGTGATTCGAACACCCGACCTACTGGTTCGTAGCCAGTTGCTCTATCCAGCTGAGCTACGGGCGCACTTGCAGACTTCAATATAGCAATTCGGACGCGCGGGAGACAAGCGATCCGGCACACTCAGGCACGAGATGGTTTGGCAGCGCTGGAGCGGGGGGTTGCCGGACGGGTGATGAGTTGGAGCATGGAACCGGAGAAGCGGCCGGAGCCGCGCAGTGATAGGATTTGAGCCTATGAACCGGAGAAGATTTCTCAGCGTTGCGCCGGCCGCGGGAGGCGCGGCTTCCGTATCGTTCAGGCAAGCCAGCGGACGGGCAGGCGGAACACGGGCCGGGATCGGCGCCGCAAAGGCAAAGATGGTTGTCGGGTGCCAGAGGGGTCCCACATCGGACGAGATGTTGGCGTATTTCAAGCGCCACGGGGTGGAGCATATCTGCGGCCATCCGGCGGCGTCGGGCGAGAAGGGCTATTGGGATCGCGACGACCTGATGAGGCTGCGCGAGCGCGTCGAAAAACACGGCATCAGGCTGATGATGATCGAACCGGAGATGAGTTCGGCATACATTGCCCGAGCCAAGCGGGCGAGCATCATGCTGGGGCGGGATCCGGACCGCGACCGCCAGATCGATTTCGTCTGCAAGACAATCCGTGCAGCGGCCGAAGCAGGGATCCCGGCCCTGAAATACAACCTGACGGTGCTGGGCGTAGTGCGAACGGCTTCGGCGACAGGGCGCGGCGGGGTGAAACTGAGCACCTGGAAATACAGCGAGGCCAAGCAGGATCCGCCGCTCACCGAGGCCGGGCGGATGCCGGCTGAGCGGATGTGGGAACGGATCACCTATTTCCTGGAACGGGTGATCCCGGTGGCGGCGGAGCACAAGATCAGGATGGCCTGCCACCCGCACGACCCGGGCATGCCGCCGCAGGGGTTCAGGGGCGTGGACCGGGTGCTGGGCACGGTGGCCGGACTAAGGAAGCTGCTGTCGATCAAGGAGAGTCCATATCACGGGCTAAACTTCTGCCAGGGCACGGTGGCCGAGATGCTGGAGGAGCCGGGCAAGGAGATCTACGCGGTGATCCGGGAGTTCGCCCAGCGTAAGAAGATCTTTAACGTCCACTTCAGAAACATCCGGGGCCGCAGGGACGATTTCGTCGAGACGTTCCCGGACGAGGGCGATGTGGATATGTGGCGGGCGCTGCTTGAATACAAGCGCGCCGGATATGACGGCATGATGATGCCCGACCACATGCCGACTCATCCCGACGATCCGGCCGGCCGCCAGGCGTTTGCCTATGGCTATGGCTACATCAAGGCGATGATCCAGGCGGCGGAGGCTTTGGGCTAGGGATCCAGATAAACAAAGGCCGCGCCGCGTGGTGCGGCGCGGCCTGTTGATTTGGAGAACGAAGAAGCAGAGTTTACTTCTCTTTGATCTTCATGTTGCGGAATGCGATCTCGAAGCCTTCGGCCTCAAGGCCGAGGAAGCCGCGGGTGATGGTGCAGCCTGTCCAGGTGCTCACCACCTTGCCGTTGAGCCAGATCTTCAGAGTGCCGCCTTCGGCGTGGATCTCCATGACGTTCCACTCGCCGGCTGGCTTGACGCGGTTTTCGACCATCTGTTCGCGCAGATTGGTGCGGGCGAGTTTGCCGCCGGCAACGTCGACGCCGAAAAGCCATGCGCCTGCCGGGCCGGTCTGGGCCTGGTGCCAGATCTCGCCCATGGGCGACAGCCGGATGCCGATGCCGCTGTTGTAGCGGGCGTCGGCCTGCGGCAGCGGAGTGAAGCGCCATTCGACGTGAAAGACGAAGTCGCCGTATTCCTTTTCGTATTTGAGCCATTCGTGGCCGCCCTTGCCCGAGCAGACCAGGTTGCCGGCGGCATCGACGGACCACTGCTTGCGGGGATCAATGCCGAGCGTGGGCGGGATGGGCACCTGCGACCAGCCCTTGAGATCGGCGGCGGGCATGAGGCTGGTCCAGCCGGCGGGCTCCTTTTCAAGAAGGCTCTGCTCCTGGGCAAACAGGCAGGGCAGCGCGAAGAGAGCGGCGGCGATGGCGATGCGGCTGGTGATGGACATTTCGACTCCTGAAGAACTTTGAATGACTAAGGGGACCGTACTGAGAAGTATCAAAACCGGGGCGGCCAGCGCAAGAAGAAGGGAGAGGGCGGTTCAGTCTCTCCCCCTTCGATTGATCGCTTGGGCAGCAGGTTTAGTGCTGGTGGTTGTGGCTGTAAATGCCGTGGTCGATCCAGCATTCAAGCGAATCGGGATCCTCGACGCCGCGGCGCACGGTGGCGCCGGTGGCCGAGGGACGCGCGGGCGGGGCGAACTTGGGATCGAGGATCTTGGCGATCTGATCGCGAACGTCCTCGATGTGGGCGCGGGTGGCACGGTCTGCAGCCAGTGGCAGGGCACGGGCGGCGGTTGAGTTGATGGAGCGGAGTTCGGCGCGGATCAACGCGCGGGCATCGTCGTTGGCGGCGGTGGCGCCGTTGAGGCGATCGTTGAGCGCTTCAAGCAAGAGGCGCTGGGTGTTGCGGCGGAAGGCGTTCACCTGGACCTTAGCCGCAGCGAATTCGCTGTAGATGCCGCCACGGAGGTCGGAGAGCAGGTCTCCGAGGGCGTAGGCAGTGGGGCCGGTGAGGGCTTCCTGATCGACCAGGCGGTTGAGGCGCGCCGGGGTCAACAGCGCGGTGAGAATGCGCTGGTGAGCGGTGCGGATGCGGGCGACGGCGCCGTCGGGCTCGATACGGCGCAGGATCTCCGGATTGAGCGCCCACTTGGGCACATGGAAGCCGTTATCGAGCAGGAACTCTAGCGCCGCCGCCTGGCGGGCCTTGGGCAGAGGCGTGAAGCGCACGCCGGGCTGGCCGCCGTGGACCTGCTGGGATTCGTTGCCGCCGACGATGGCGGCGACATGGCCCATCTCAAGCGACCACTGGCCGAGAACGCGGCCGTAGACGCGAGAGAGATCGGTCCAGTCTTCGCCTTTCTGCTCGGTGGCCTTGACCAGGTTGGCGGCAACGCGTTCAAGATTCTTCAGGCCGAGTTCAGTGGCTTTGACAGCGTCCGCGTCGCCGACGGCTTCGGACTGATCGCCGGGATCGGATCCGTTGGCGCCTCGCGTGGAGAAGCGCAGCCAGGGGGTCTTTTCCTGCATGCGGGCCCATTCGTCGAGGGTGGGCTTTTCGTCGTCCGAGCTCCTGGCGCCGTGGATGGGCTTGTAGCCCCACATGGTGGCGAACTTGTCGTAGGGGCCGATGCCGGGGATCAGGTCGGCCGGATCGATTTTGTCCTCGGGCTGGGCGACATAGTTATAGCGGGAGTAATCCATGAGCGTCGGAACGTGGCCCATGGTTTTAACCCACTCACGGTCGCGGACCTTCTCGACGGGATAGAGCGAGCTGGCCTTCATGTTGTGCTGGAATCCGAGCGTGTGGCCAACCTCGTGGGCGACGACATATTGAAGCAGGCGGCCCATCAGCTCGTCAGGGACAGGATACTTCTGAGCGCGCGGGTCGAGCGGGCTGGCCTGAGTGAAATACCAGTCGGCGACCAGCGTCTGGATGTTGTGGTAGAACTGGATGTCCGATTCAAGGATCTCGCCAGTGCGGGGGTCGTGGATGTGCGGGCCAGAGGCGTTTTCGATGGTGGAAGGCAACCAGCGGATGACGGAGTAGCGGGCGTCTTCAGGGCTCCAATCGGGATCTTCGGACTTCGAGGGAGCGTCCTTGGCCAGGATGGCGTTCTTGAATCCGGCGGCCTCGAAGGCGGGTTTCCAGTCCTCGATGCCCTGCTTGATCCAGGGGACCCACTTGGTGGGCGTGGCGGGGTCAATGTAGAAGACGATCGGCTTGACGGGTTCGGAGAGTTCGGCCGAGGGGTCTTTCTTATCGAGGCGCCAGCGGGTGATGAAGGTGCGGCGGACGGCCTTGTGTTCGGGGCGGGAGTAGTCGTAGTGGCTGACGCTGAAGTATCCGACCCTCGGATCGGCAAGGCGCGGCATCATCGGATTTTCGGGGAGTTTGACCATCGAGAAATGGACGACCACGGTGCCGCTGCCGGGCCTCATGCCCGTGCCGCCGAACGGGCTGGGCGCGGGCGCTCCGGGCCCGGCCGCCGCGGCGTCGGTGGGCGTGGTGTAGGTGTGGATGGCATCAACTTCGATATTGGTGGGGAAGGAGGCGACGCGGTCGACGTAGCTGCGCGAAGCGTCCAAGGCGCGTGCGCGCAGGCGGGCGCGGGCGCTGAACTCAGGCACGTCGGTGTTGAACAGGCGGGAGACGTCGATCACCGGATCGCCATTGGGGGCAAAGGACTCGATGTTGAAGGCCATGATGATGGGGTCCTCGTTGGCGTCCTTGACGGCGCGGGCGACCGGCGAGGCGGGGTCGGCGACGATGTCGTAGTTGACGCGGCGCAGCAGGATGCGTCGGTCACGCTGCTCCCAGCGCACCACGCGGGAGCCGAGCGCCTGGCCGCCATAGCCCGCGCCGATGGTGGTGCGGCGGATCTGTCCGACCCACAGGAACTCCTTGTTCAATTCCGACTTCGGGATTTCGTACAGGACGCGGTCGCGCAGTGTGTGGACCTTGAAGACGCCTTCGTCGGTTTTGAACTCCTTGGTCACCACCTTCTCGTAGGGGCGGGGTTCGGTGGAGGCGGCGCGCGCGGCGCCAGCCTGGGGTCCACCGGCGGGGCGGGCTTGATCCGGGCTCTGGGAGCCGGGCTGCTGCGCGGTGAGAATGCCCGCCACGGCGAGGCAGGCGAGGAGAGGGAACGTCGGTCGGTGAAACATATGTTCTCTAGATAGCGCATCTTCGTGGAAATCGGTTACACGGAGACTGTTACCATTAGTGTTTTCCGCCATGAAGAAGCCTGTTTTCGTCACCGTCGCGGCGTTGATGCTCGCGCCCTGCCTGTTCGCCCAGAAGGCCGTACAGCCGAAACCGTCGCCGGACGAGGCGAAGTTGATCCGGGCCGTGTCGGCGGATTCCATGCGGGGCGATGTGTCGTTTCTGGCCTCGGATCTACTGGAAGGCCGGGACACGCCGTCGCGCGGGTTGGAGATCGCGGCCGAGTACCTGGCATCTCAGTTCAGGGCGCTGGGAATGAAGCCGGCGGGGACGGAAGGGTATTTTCAGATCGCCGAATATGCGGTGGTGGAGCCGGTGACGTCGGGCTTCACTCTGACGATGGAGAGCGGCGCGGAGAAGTATGACGTGAAGGCGGAGAAAGTGATGGTGACGGCGATGAAGGCGGCCGAGGGTGCGGCACTGGAAGTGGTCCAGATTGACCTGGCCGGCGAGTTGCCCGCGAGAACGGCGATCGAGGGCAAGGCTGTGCTGCTGAAGTCGGCTGGGCGGATGTCGCGGGAGGCGATGAGAAAGCGGGAGCAGGTGCGCGGGATGGGTCCGGCGGTGGTGATCTCGTTCACGCCGTTTCTGTCAAGGCGGCCGCAACTGCGGCAGGCCGGAGCAGTTGAGGCGGCAGCCGCGCCTTCGGTCGCCATCCAGGACAGTGAATTGCAGAAGCAACTTGAAGGCGCAAGTTCTTTGAAGGCAACCTTCAAGATCCCCTCGCCGGTGATGGAGCCGGCGAAGTTGAAGAACGTGGTGGCCGTGATTGAGGGAACCGACGCGGCGATGAAGGGCCAGTACATCATCCTGAGCGGCCACTACGACCATACCGGCGTCAATCCGCGCGCCGAGGGTGACCGCATCATGAACGGCGCCAACGACGATGCCAGCGGGACGTCTGTGGTGCTGGAGATTGCGCGTGCGTTCGTCAAGACGGGCGTGAAGCCGAACCGCTCGATCGTGTTCGCGCTGTGGTTCGGCGAGGAGAAGGGTCTGTTCGGGTCCACTTATTACGCGGCCAATCCGGCGTTTCCGCTGAAGGATACCGTGGCCATGGTGAACTTCGAACACATGGGACGGACCGACGACAACGAGGGGTCGACGAAGGGCCGCATGAGCCTGACCGGCATCGACTATACGGAAATCGGGCAGTTCATGGCCGACGCCGGCAAGGTGGTCGGCGTCGACGTCTACAAGCACGAGAAGAACAGCGATCCCTACTTCTCACGCAGCGACAATCAGCCGTTCGCCGACGCCGGCGTGCCCGCGCACGCCGCGCTCGGCTGCTTCATCTTCCCCGACTACCACCGCCCCGGCGACGAGTGGCAGAAGATCGATTACGACAACATGGCGCAGCTGACGCGCGTGGCGGCGGTGGCGACGTGGCGGATGGCCAACCGGGCCAAGCCGCCGGCCTGGAACACGGCCAACCCGAGGACTTCGCAGTATCTGAAGGCGTCACAGGAGCTGTACGGGACGAAATAGCAGTCGGTAGACAGGCGAATCCTGAACTGGCGGCCAGGGACCTGACGGGTCCGGGCCGCCCTTCTTTTTTGTTACATCGCACGGGAACTTTTTCCCGCGGCGCGGGGTCTGTACAAACGTGCGAGGATCTGTTAGTTTTCTAGCAGGCTGGCAGAAAGTCAGCAGGAGGACCGGATGAGCATTCAGAACGGGCTAAGCCGCAGGGAGCGGCAAATCCTCGACATCCTTTTCAAAAGGGGCCGGGCGACGGCGGCGGAAGTTCATGCCGATCTGCCCGACAGGCCGTCGAACTCGGCGGTGCGGGCGCATTTGCGAACGCTGGAGGAAAAGGGCCATGTGAAGCACGAGGCCGAGGATCTGCGCTATGTCTACTCGCCGGCGGTGCAGCCTGCCAAGGCGCGGAAGTCGGCACTCAGACATGTTGTAGAGACCTTCTTCGAGGGTTCTCCCGCGAATGCGGCGGCTGCGTTGCTGGACTCAAGCGCGGCCAGCTTGACCGGCGACGATCTGGATCGTCTGTCGGCGCTGATCGACAAGGCGCGAAGGGAAGGACGCTGACCATGATCGCTGAACTCGCCATTAAGGCAACCATATTAGTCGCGTTCGCCGGCATAGCGGCGCTGGCGCTGCGGGGCCGCTCGGCGGCGGTGAGGCATCTGCTTTGGCTCAGCGCGTTTTCGGCGCTGGTCATCCTTCCGTTGTCGATTATCACGACGCCGGAATGGCGGCCTGAACTGCCCCAGACGGCCACGATTGCGTCGGCAACCAGGACCCTGGTCACGGTGACGGCGGAAGGCGAGTTGAAATCAGTTCCGTGGGCAGCGATTCTGACTGGCTTGTGGGCGGCTGCGGCGCTGGTGCTGCTTGCAAGAACGCTGGTGGCCCAGGCTAAAGCTGCCAGGATGATCGGCCGGGCGATTCCCTACAAGCCAGGCGTGGCAGTATGCCCCGAGACCGATGTCCCACTGGTGGCGGGCCTGCGGCGGCCTGTGATTCTGCTGCCGGAAGAGGCGCTGGAGTGGGACGGCGAGCGGCTGGAGTTGGTCCTGAACCACGAGTCCTCCCACGTGGAGCGGATGGATCCACTGGCCCAGTTCATTGCGGATTTGGCGTGCGCGCTCTACTGGCCCCTGCCCTGGGTCTGGCTGGCTGCGCGCAGGCTGCGCACGGAGGCCGAGCTTGCGTGCGATGACGGAGTGTTGCGTTCCGGCCGGCGGCCATCGGATTACGCCGGCCATCTAATCGATATCGTGCGCGGCCTCTCCGGCCGCGAGCGCATCCCCCAAGGAGGGATTCCCATGGCCCGACTTAATCAACTTGAACTGCGTCTGCGATCGCTGCTGGCGCAAAACGTGAACCGCGCCGCGGCCACACCGCGCGCATTCCTGGCAGCCGCATTCTGCGCGCTCATGCTGCTGGTGCCGCTCTCGGCGCTGCACTTGCCGTCGTTCGCCGCCGGCGACGGGATCTCGGGGTCGGTGAAGGACCCCTCGGGCGCCTACGTCCCCAAGGCGCGCATTGTCGTTCAGTTCACTGACTCTTCGCGCCGCGAAGCCGTCAACACCGATGAGGTGGGCGAATTCACGCTCGCCCCGCTGCCCGATGGAACCTACAACGTCTCTGTCGCCAAGCCCGGCTTCGCGCTCCTGGAGATGAAGGGCATCGTGGTGGATAAGGGCGCATCGGCGCCTCTGGTGCTGGTGCTGCAACCGGGCAAGGTCCGCGAGACGCTTACGGTTGCCGCGCAGGGTACGCCGTCAACGCCGCCGGCCGCGGTCCCCGGGACGGAACCCAAACGGATCAAGGTAGGCGGCAGCGTACAGGCGGTGAAAATGGTCAGCATGGCTCGTCCCGCATATCCGCCGGAGTGCAAAGCCGCCGGTATCGAGGGCTCGGTGATGCTGCGCGCCGTGATCGGCAAGGACGGCGCGATCTTGAAACTCGAACAGGTGAACCAGCTTGTTGACCGCAGGTTGGTGGAAGCGGCGATGGAAGCCGTGAAGCAATGGAAGTACCAGCCGACGCTGCTCAACGGCGAACCGGTGGAGGTGCTCACCGAAGTCGACGTCAACTTCACGCTGACCAAATAGAATGCTGGGCAGGGCCTCCTGCCCGGCCTCAACCCCTCGCGGCGGCACGTCTCCTGCCAGCCGCCGCGAGTCGTTCGAATGAAGCGCGAACTCCCAGGCAGGAGGATCCCCCGCCTCGCCCTCCCCTTTGCTCCCCTTCCCACTTCGCTTATCCTGGGAACCGGTCCCAGACTTACTCTCAGCAGGATGGAGGATTGAATCACCATGAAGTCAACACCAGCGAAACGCAGGCAGTTCATGACCTCGGCCGCCGGACTCGGCGGCATGGCGGCTCTGCCCATGATGGCTGCAGCCGCCGAACGTGGACCGCGCGCCAAGGCGCCGGGCGGCGTACGCGTCGGCAACCTCTATTTCAGCTTCGGCCTGACCGGCGAGCGCGAGGAAGCGCGCAAGGATCCGCTCGCATTTGGCGGCGACGTGAAAGAACAGACCGAACGCATCATGAAGATGCACAAGGCGAACCTCGAGGCCATGGGCTCGTCGATGGAGAACGTGGTCAAGGTGACGGTGTTCATGGCCGACGTAAAGGTGGAGAAGCGAGCCATGAACGCCGCCTATGCGCCGTTCTTCCCCAAGGACGCGCCTGCGCGCTCGTGCGTGGGCGTCGAGTTCCCCGATGTCGCCACCCGCGTCGAGATCGAACTGGTGGCCTATATTCCGGCCTTGTGATCCGGTGGGCGGACGCCGGCGGTCAACGATGGCGCCTGTCAGGGCGTACCTTAGGGTTCGCCTGTGAGCTGCCAGGGGAAGAACAGGAAGTTCTTCGGACCGCTGTTCATGGCGACCAGGAGGCCACGGGGCCAAGCGGGTCCGAGCGGAGCCGATGTTGCGTCGATGCCGTCGGTGGATGTAGTTAGCCTGTATTCTCAGGCTCACTCGAGGCTCTACCCATTCGCTTAGCCGAGTCAGTGGCTGACCACTTCGCACATCCCTCGAGCCTGAGTTGTCGGGCTCGACACGCCGAGATCAAGACGGTCCCACGGCCATGGGTTCCGATACCATCGGTCAGGTCAATTTGCACCTCTCACGCACCGGGACGCACGGGCGGCCAGATTGACCCTCAACGTCCGCGACTGGAATTCCTGGAAGAACAAACCGTGACGGATCACCTCCGCCACCCGGCCTTCTGTCCAGTGGGACTGCATGATGCCGGCGGGGTAGTGAGCGGGACCCATCAGCAGGTGGCCGATCTCGTGTAGCGTCGTGATCGCCAGGATGGCTGGAAGATCGGTTCTCGCCCGCGCAGCCAGATTTTGAATCTGGGCGAAGTGGATGTGTGCGTGAACACCGGTGCCATCTTTGGGCGCCACCGAGACGCCCAAAGCCTGTGCGTGCCGGCCTTGACCTTGCGGACGAAGTCTCACAACAACTTCAGGCGGCTTCAGCGCCTCCCGGCATCCAACTGGATTCGCGCCAGGATTGCTGACTGAACAGTAAAGCCAGACTGATCCGACTCCTGCTTTGCCCAGCGTCGCCGAGACCAGATCGCGGAGACGTGCGAAATCGACATCGGCAAGGGCCACCTCGTCGCAGAATCGGATTTGTAGCGCCGGCTCAGTTGAGGTTGATTGGCCGGAAAGCTGGCCGTAAGCCAGGATGAGGAGGATAGGTGCGCGTCGCATGGCCCAAAGGTGGAGCCATCACGCTGCTACCTCCATCCCCGGCGCGTCACATGTCCGTCGAATCCCGGCAGATCGGCGTCGCACGCCATCTGTTGCAAATAAATGACATACGGGACGCTTCCATCGCGGATATTGGAGTGTTAATCTGATTTGGTTCGAGGTCGCCGGCCCGTGCCTCAAGCCGATTCACAAGAGACCATCAGATTCGGGGCATTCGAAATCGACCTGCGTCAGGGCGCTTTGCGAAAGAACGGCTTGCGGATCCGCCTGCCGGAGCAGTCGTTCACCGTCCTGGCCGCCCTGCTCGAAAAACCCGGGGCAGTGGTAAGCCGGGAGGAACTGAGAAGGCGTCTCTGGGGCGACGATACCTTCACCGATTTCGAACATGGGCTCAACGCCGCGGTCAACCGGCTACGGGATGCGCTTTGCGATTCGGCGAGCGAACCCAAGTTCATCGAGACCATCCCCAAACGAGGCTACAGTTTCATCGGAACTGTCGAAGGCCGCGAGGACCGCACGGAGCCCTCAACAAAGGCCGGCAGGAGCTATCTGTGGTGGGCGATCGGCGCCGCTTTGGTCCTTGGTTTTGTCGTGGCGGCCGCCTTGAAGGTGTATACGAGAAGCGATATTTTGCCGCCCGTTGCAGTGACTCCGCTCACCACTTACAACGGAGTCGAGTCCTCTCCCGCTCTCTCCCCGGATGGAAAATTCGTGGCCTTCTCCTGGAACGGTCCGTCGGAAGACAATCAGGATATCTACGTTCAGCTGATCGGCCCGGGGCGGCCCGTTCGGCTTACAAGCGATCCGTCACAGGAATCTTCTCCCTCCTGGTCGCCCGATGGAAAACAGATTGCCTTTGTCCGCTTGAACCCGGACCTTCATTACTCCATTCATGTTGTGTCCGCGCTTGGAGGAGCCGAACGGCGGATCGGAACTCTCCAATTGACGCCCAGCATTTTCCCGTTACGAATCAGTTGGACGCCGGATGGCCGTTACGTCGTTGCAAGCGATCTCACTGGGCAACGGCAGACTGCCCTGCATCTTGCGAGTCTGGACGGGAGCCGGATGCGGCAGTTGACCTTCCCCCCGCCAGGCATGCAAGATACCTCTGGCGTGATTTCACCTGACGCGAAGTGGCTCGCGCTGTTGAGGTCCACCGACAGTCAAACATGGCGGGTCCATGTCACGGCCATCGATGAGGGCTATCGCCCGGTGGGAGAATTCCGGGCCATAGGTCCCGCGCGCTACTCCAGGCTTGCCCCGATTTGGTCGGCTGACAGCCGCTTTCTGCACTACATCGAGGAAAAAGATGGAGTCCACTCCATGTGGCGGACTGACATCGCTGGCTCGAGCGGCGTCATGCTTGTCAGCGCGGGCTGGCCGGCGGGGTGGACGGAGGCGAGCATTGCTTCCGGCGATCGGCGGGTTGTCGTATCCGACAGCTTGCCCGATCTCGACCTGTGGAAACTAGATCTCACGGGAAGCCAAAAGCCCGTTCGTGTCGCCTCATCGACCACATCGGATATTAACCCCCAGTACTCGCCCGACGGGCGCAGGATCGCATTCTCTTCCCGCCGTTCCGGCACATTCCAGATCTGGGTCGCCGACAGTGATGGGGAGAAGGCGCGGAAGCTAACATCCATGGCCAGCACCTTGACCGGAATGCCCAACTGGTCACCCGACGGCAAACAAATCGCCTTCGATTCGCGGGTCGAAGGCAGCGAAGGGATTTGGGTTGTCGATGCGGAGGGAGGCGCCCCTCGCCGCCTGACTCAGCCTCCGATGACGGGCTTCAACCCAAGTTGGTCTCGGGACGGCAGCACAATCTACTTCTGCTCGCGAAACAGCGGGAGGGTCGAGTTGTGGAAAATGCCCGTGGCGCCTGGCCTCCCAAGCCAAGAACGCGCTGTCCAGGTGACCAGGACAGGCGGGTGGCGTGGACTGGAGTCCCCGGACGGCCGGTTCCTCTACTACGCCCAGGCCCAACAGAATGGCCCCGTAATGCGAATCAGTCTATCCGGCTCCGGGGAGGCTGAGGTGACCGTGCCCAGCGTGAATACGCTCCACAATTTCGCACTGGTGGAGGACGGCATGTACTACGGCATTTCCGACTCGGTCAGCTTCGTTGAGTCGATCTCTTTCTACGACTCTTCATCCGGCACGTCCAAGCCGCTCATCAATACGGGACGTCGAGCCGGTATTGGGCTGACCGTGGCGCCAGACCGGCGCACAATCGTCTGCACGCTGATGGAAGAACGCGGCGGCAACCTCTGGCTTGTGGAGCCGGCGGATTCTCACGAACGGTAACAGCCTGCTCCGAATTGATTTGCACTCGCAGAACTCGCTTGGAGTTTCGCGGTCTGCGCTTAGGAGCCTGGCGCGGCAAACTTTTGCGGTTCTTTGCTTACTGCTTGCTGCCTTGGTGAAATCTTGGCAGCACTTCGCATTTGCCACTCATTTGCAAAAAAACTACAGGGAGGGAGGCTTCGGCAGTCAAGATCTATTTGTCTAGATTCAGAATGGCGTTGCGAAGACCGCCTGAGGTGAACGTCCGCCATACTCCGCGGCTCACTCGCCCAGCATGTTCTGGAACGAACTCGTACAGGCGTGGCTGTATTGACCTTGATCCGCGCAGACGATGAGCGTTGCCAGACCGTGATGCTCGGCGAAAGCCAGGCCGGCGTTCCGGCCCAGCACCTGGATGGCCGTGGAATAGGCGTCGGCGAACATACACTCCCGGTGGACCACGGTTACGGAAACGATGCCGTTGCTCAACGCGGTTCCGGTGCGGGGATCGATCGCATGTGCGTATCGTGTGCCCTCGTGACTGAACGCCCGGTGGTAGACGCCCGAGGTGGCCACCGATTGACCGCAGAGCGCGATCGCGATTTCCGGGAACCCCACCGCATCCGGCGGTGACTCCACGGCCACCCACCAGGGCTGGCGGTCCGCCTTGATGCCGCGGGATCGCAACTCGCCGCCGGCTTCAACCAGATAGCTGGTGATATTGAGCGCATCCAGGGCGCGCGCAGCATCGTCCACGGCAAAGCCTTTGGCGATGGACGACAGATTCAGGGCGACGCCGCCGGGTTGCCAGGCGCGCCGCCGGACTTCGTCAATCAGGATTCGCGCCCATCCGGCGTCGGCCATCGCCGATCGCACCTCCGCCGCGTCGGGAGGCTGTGTGATGGCGCCGCGCGGGCCGAAGCCCCAGCTGTCCACAAGCCGGCCCACGGTGGCGTCGAAGGCGCCATCCGATTGGCTGGAAACGCGCAGCGCCGCCTGAAGCACGGCGAACAACGGTTGCGGCAACTCCACCCATTTGCCCGCCCGCGCCGCGTTGAAGCGGCACAGATCAGACTCGGGCAGGTAGTGGCTCATCTGAGCGACAACGCGGTCCATCGATCGCTCGACGGCGGCCCGCGCCCGACTGGCCACCGCGGGATCCGCGGCGTAGAAGCGCACACTCCACGTCGTGCCCATCGCCTCGCCGCCAATCACATGAGAAGCGCATTCCGGGCCCGGCGGGCGCGGGGGCTCGCCGGTGGAGAGTTCCGGAATCGCAACAAGCCTCATCGGCTTCGCTTACTGGGGAAGAACTTCGAACGTGGCCGTGTAGCTGGACCGGTCGCCCACCGGCATCCGCATCGGCCCGCCTGCTCCGGGTCCCCCCGCGCCAGGACCGCCGGCGATCGCCGGCTTGGGGCCTCCAGCCGCCGGGCCCCCGCCTCGCGCAGGCGCCGTCGTCGCGTTCATCCAGTACATCCCCGGATCCTTGAACGTCACGCTGAACTTGCCGTCCTCGCCGGTCTTTGCTTTCATCTCGTCTTCCTTGTCGCGATACCGGCTGGCGCCGGCGATGAGCGTCACTTCCAGGCCCGCGGCCGGCTTGCCGTCCAGCAGCAGTTGGAACGTCGCCGCCTCGCCGGTCACAAGGTCGTTGGGGTGCGTCACCGGGACCAGTTCCAGGCCCACGCCGGTGGTCTCAAACACTTTATTGCTCGGCTTGCCCGCCGTGACAAACGTCTCCAGGCGGCTGTTCATCTTCGATGTCTTCAACCCCGCCGCCGCCGGAGGCACCTGAGCGGCGAAATCAGACGCGCTGCCGCGCCAGCTCTTCTGCTGGCCCGCATCGTCCCAGGTCGCGAAAACAGTGCTTTGCACGATGGCGATCTTGTACGTCCCGGCGCCGTTCAAGTGGACATCAAACGTGCTGCGGTACTTGCCCGTGGCGGCGTTCTGAGGCTTTCTCTCCAGCCCGTCCGGACCGGTGATCCTCAAGCTGGTGAGCCGCATAGGCACGTGGTCGAAGTAGAACAGGCCGTTGGAAACAGCGGCGTCAACGGTCACCCAGGCGTCCGTGTTCGACAGCACCGTTGACGAAGGCAGCATCCACTGGCGGTGCGCATGCATCGTGGCCGGAAGGCTCGCGAACAGCGCGATTGCGGCGGCAAGGCGGGAAACACGAATGGTCACTCTTGATCTCCTTGAAGGTGAACTTTCTGACTTATGGTTTGACAGTCATTTGCACTTGGCCCAGTTCGCTCTGGCCCTGGACTTTCACCTGCTGCGCGCTCTTCGCCGGCCACTGGAACGGGATCCTCACCACCTCCCTGCCCCCAACCTCGCGCGACGCTTCAACCACGAAGTGATAGGCGCCCGGGGCCAGCGACGCCAGCGGCGCTTTCGATCCGCGGAACATCACGGGATGCACACCCGGCGGACGCGTCGCCCCCGACACGCCGTCAACCGGCATCGTCAACTCGCGCCCGGATTTGCGCCACCACATCCTGAGGTCTTTTAGCCAGGTCGTACCCTTCTCGGCTTTGGCCGTCTGCAGGTCGTACCAGACCGCCAGATTTGCGGCGAACGACTGATCCTGTTTCTCAATCCACATCGCGATGTAGGGCCGGTGGTACTCGGCAACATTGATGCGCGGGATCTCGACCGAAACCTCCAGGTCGGCCGCGAACATCATCGGCGTGGTCAGCAACCCTGTGACGGCTGCCGGTACTCGAATCCTCATTTCGTCACTCCTCCAATCCCTGCAGGCTTCATCGGTGAACGAAGAACAACATCAGCAGCAGTGGCGCCGCCATCCCTAGGCCCACCAGCGGCCAGGTGCTCGGCCTCTTAGCCGCATGCACTTGCAGCAGCAACAGTCCCGTGGCCGTGAAGATCAGGCACGCCGTGGCCAGTACGTCGATGAACACGAACCATGCCGTGCCCGTATGTCGGCCTTTGTGCAGGTCGTTCAGGTACGAGACCCAACCCCGGTCTGTCGATTCGTACTCGGCCGCTGCCGTTTCGCGATCCACCAGAATCCAGGCGTCGCCGCCCGGCCTCGGCAGCGAAATGTAGACCTCGCTCTCGGACCACTCGCCGGCATCGGCCATCGTCTTGACGTCAAACCGCCGGGCCAGCCAGTTCTTCAAGCCAACCGGCAGAGGCTGTTTCCCCGATCCCGTTTGAGCGCTTAATCCGGCACGCAGGCCAGCGGGGATCTCCGCCTTTTGTTTCTTCACCACAGGCACAGACTGAATCGACGAAGCGTGATTCAAAGTCACGCCCGTGATGGTGAACAACAGCATTCCGGCCAGGCACACTCCTGAACTCACCCAGTGCCACAGAGTGATCTGCCTCACCCAGAATGATCTGCGTGACGCCGGCCGAGTCGGCGCCGGGGTGACCGTCCGGATTTGTTCGTCTACAGGCGCGGCCACAGCCCCTCCCGGCAGCCCTTTGCCTGCCCGGCTCTGTCGATGGCCATGCTCCAGCGGCCGGTCACCACGCTGACCCACTTGCAAAGCGCTTTCATATCCTACCGTTTCGCCGACTGGGTCCATGAGTCCCTCCGCAACGCCGCCGATTCGTGGCGCGAACGGACTGGTGACCACCGGCCATTCAAATCTGGCGACTTCTGAAAGCGCCTGGAACCGGCGTATAGCTTTGTGTTCGCGCCCTCCATCCCTTCGTCCCCTTCGTCGTGGAACTCGTCCTATCCTGCGCCAATCCGGCGCACACGCCAATCCGCGTTGCAAGCGGACCAACGAATTCCAGTGACCCCCAGATTAGCCGAGTTGCAAACCACTGTCAACTAACAAAACGCCGGAGAGGAGTAGGCCACCTGCCGCGCATCACATCCGGGTTGAGGTAGAATCGGTTCACCGCACGTCGGCGGCCTGGTTGAACAAGCGTCAGATGCATATGAAACCGACAT
Organism: Bryobacteraceae bacterium; assembly: GCA_014860455.1. Lineage (GTDB taxonomy): Bacteria > Acidobacteriota > Terriglobia > Bryobacterales > Bryobacteraceae > PNKE01. The sequence goes on from JACZJQ010000345.1 coordinate 18,950, forward strand.
CAAATCCGATTTCCCGCAGGCTCTGCATCACAGTCCTGGCCGGCCTGCCGGTCTACTCAGCCGCCGAGGCGCCAGAGCAACCCGTCCACCTGTTCACTTCGTTTCGCGGCAACGGAGAGGACGGGCTCCGCTTCCTCTATTCGCTTGACGGCTATCGCTGGACCAATGTCCCCGGCACGTTCCTCAAGCCCGCTGCCGGACCCAGCAAACTAATGCGCGACCCCAGCCTGTTGCGCGGGCCCGATGGCACTTTCCATCTGGTCTGGACCACCGGTTGGCGCGCTGATCAGGGCTTCGGCTATGCGAGTTCAAAGGACCTCATCGGCTGGTCCGAGCAGCGTTTCATCCCCGTCATGCAGCACGAACCCACAACCGTGAACGTCTGGGCGCCGGAACTCTTCCACGACGCCTCCACGGGCGAGTTCATCATCCTCTGGGCGTCCACCATTCCCGGCCGATTCCCTGACCATCTCGAGGCTCGCGACAACAATCACCGCATGTACTTCACGAAGACTCGGGACTTCAAGACCTTCTCCCAGGCCAAGCTGTATCTCGACCCTGGCTTCAGCGCCATCGACTGCTTCATCGTCAAGGACGGCGGCCGTCACGTCCTGCTCATCAAGGACAACTCGCGCCCCAACCTCAACCTGCGCGTGGCGTTTGGAGACAATCCGCTCGGGCCGTGGCGCGACATCTCAGGACCGTTCACAGGGAAGTTCACTGAAGGGCCGGCCGCGCTCAAGGTGGGCCAGGACTGGCTGATTTACTTCGACATGTACCGCGCCAACCGCTATGGCGCCGTCCGCACCCGCGACTTCAAGTCATTCACCGACATCACCGCCGAAGTCTCTTTCCCCGACGGCCACAAACACGGAACCGTCTGTACGATTGAACGCCGGGAACTCGATCGATTGCTCAAGTAGGCGCCACTCCGCCAGTTTGGCCGATCCGCCTGCCCATCTAAGACACTGGGAAAAGGGAAGGGGTGCGGACCCGGCCCGTGAGCCAAATCCGCACCCCCGGAATCAGACTACTTCTTCACCGGACGCATGCAGTGGTCGCCGCACTTGCCGTCACACTTGCACTCGGCGCCGCACTTGCAGCCATCCTTGTCGCACTTGCAGGGGTTGCACTTGCACTGCTCGCCGCAGAAGCAAGCCGCCTTGGCCTCAGTGTTCGAAGCATAGACGCCGGCGCCGATGGCGAGCGACAGCGCGAAAGCCAACATCGCAATTCTGCGATTCATGGAGTTCTCCTTTTGGATTGATCGTATTGAGCCGTCAAGCGGCGGTTCGGATGAACGCTTGGGCAGGCACACAGCATGCCTGCAGGGAAGTCCGGCCGTGCCGGCCTGCTTCCTCGATCAGATCCGGAGAATGGTGGTGTGGAGACAAAGGAGGTCGTGCGAAGGCAAGACGAGCGTTCGTGCTCGCGTCAACAGGCTGTCTCCGGGATCGGCAGTTCCCGAGGTGTCCAGGACGGCCACGATGGCCACCGGTTGGATGGTCTGCTTACCGGCTTGCTTGGCCTCGACCGCGGATGCCAGAATGCGGCTCGTGTCGGGGCAGTCGCAACGCTCCTGCTGGCTCGGTTGAGGCTGATGGCAACTCGGCGCCTGCTCGGTCTCACGGCAGCACTTGTGCTCCGCGCCTGACGCGGCACAGCCCGCGCACAGCCCACTCACCAGAGTGAGCACCAGTGCCAGGGCCACAGACGCGTGGAGTAATATCTTCATGCTGGCGTACTGATTATATTAGACGCGCGAATTCCGGTTCTGTCAACCCGGCGGACGGTGTGCCGCGGAGGATCGGCCAAAGTCAGCTCCCGCCGGGCAGCGCCGCATCAGCCCCGCGCCGGCAATCTCACAACTGTTCCCACAACTGCCGCTCAAGCGGCCACGGGTCGTTCACCACCTTGCATTCGGCATCCAGCATCATCGTGGCCCGCTTCGCCGGCGTCCAGGCCGGCCACTGCGGCTGGCCCTTTGCCGCGGGGCGGCCGGTCCGTGCGAACGTGCTCCACATCTCACTCATGTTGCGGGCCGCCTTTACGCTCTCCGGCTTCGTAAATGCCTGGAAGCCTCCGCCGCCCTGGCTGTTGTTGAACTTGTAGGGAATCTCCAGTGCATGGCCGGCACGGAACCTGTAGTTCGTTCCCGGAATCAAGTAATCCGACTCGTGCGTGAACACGTACTTATAAACCGGCGCGCCGCGCTGCGCGTACTTGCGCTCGGCAATCAGATTCGTCCCCACGCCCATCATCCGCGCAGTGGCGATGGCGATGTAGAGGTCGGTGGGCGACGCCTCGGGCCGGCTCTTGTGGTAGGCCTCATGGACCTTGCCCGCATCGCCGCCAAACTCCTTCGCCAGCCGCGCCTTCAGTCCGTCTTCGCTCAGGTCATACACCTCGGTGTCGCGGCCCTGCATGAAGAAGAAAGTTGCTTCGTCCCGGTTGGTGCCCACGATGAGCGGCTTGGTTTTCGAGATCGCCGGCGCCTCGGGTTCAAACGGATGGCGCGGAAGGATGGCTCCATCCACCACCGGAC